>CALMOL010000262.1 GCA_937871685.1 uncultured Verrucomicrobiota bacterium | reverse complement strand
GTCGAAATCGTTCTGCGAGCAGCCAGAGTTCAGCTGCGGTCAGTCGGTTTTCATCCGCGGTCAGTCGGAATTCGTCTGCCCCCAGGCGGATTTCGTCCGCGTGCTGGCCGTTTTCTTCAGGACGCCAGCCGTTTCGGCGCGTCGTTGGCCTGAATCGGCCGGGCGTCGGCGACTCGGCGACCGGCCCTGAAGGGGCTGGGGGTGGTCGTCGCCGGCGGAGTTTCGATGGCGCGGCCCCGCAATCCGACCTCCGTCCATCGACCGGCACCGACCGCTTGGCCAAAGGAGGCATCGGAAATCATCTCGCTGCGACCGCGCCGCGCCACTTCCCACCACCCCTTGCGGTCGCTTGCCGCTGCACTCCAAAACGCCGGTGCGCTGGCGGGAGCGGTCCGGCCCAGTGCGACCATCTGAACCGAAAATGGTCTAATGGCCTATACCAATCAAGCCGCCGGCAGCATCCCGCCCGGCGAGCGTGGGTTGGCTGACGAAAGGTCCGTCGCGCGCGGCGGCGTTTCAGCCCCAGGAGGGCGTGAGCCAGTGCTTAGGCAGGGCGGCGTCTGAGGCTTGGCGGCGCGATTTTGGCTTCCTACGCCAGCACCTCGCGGCGGCCCTTGAGCGCGGCCTCGAGCTCGCCGCGCTTGTCGGGCAGCAGTCCCTCGGTGGCGGCGCGCACGGCGCCGAGGAGGTCGGACGCCTCGTGCAGGCGAGGCAGCGACACGTAGTCAGCCCCGGCCTCGAAGATTGCCGCAGCCTCGCTGAGGACGTCGGCCACGGCGATGATCTGCGCGTTGGGATTGAGCGAGCGCAGCAGGCGGACGAAGCGGAGGTTGGTGGAGCCCTTGAGGAGGGAGTCGGGGATGGTGCAGATGAGCACCTCGGCCTTCTCCACGCCGGCGTGGAGGAGGGTGTCGCGCTGGGTGATGTCGCCGTAGATCACGCGGACTTTCCGTTCGACGAGGCCCTCGCGCGCCACCGGGGAGAAGTCCACCACGGCGGTGTCGTCGATGAGGTCCGGCGCGTGGCGCTGCATTTCCTCCAGCAGCGAGGACGCCGTGCGGAAGAATCCAAGGAAGAGGATGCGAGCCGAGCCGTGAGCGTGACCGCCCTCGGCGTGGAGGTCATCGGCCGCGTGGTCGAGGTCGCGCAGGCCGCGGCGCTTGAGCCACGGGACGAGGCCCCGGGCGAGGTCGTTCGAGCGCGCCATGCCAAAGGTGGACACGCCGCCGAGCAGGGCGAAGGACAGCGCCACCATGCCCTGCGTGGTGGGATCGCCGAAGTGGCCCTCCTTGGCGCCGAGCGAGAGCACCACGAGGGAAAACTCGGAAACCTGCGCGAGGTTGATGGCCGGCAGCAGCGAGGTGCGCAGCCCGAGACGCATGAAGTAGAGCGGCGGAAAAGTCGTGAGGAAGCGGCTCACGACCACGAAGAGCGAGAATACCAACGCCCAGTAAGCCAGCGCGCCGGTCGGCGTGGGGATTTGCATCCCCAGGCCGACGAAGAACAACGTGATGAAGAAGTCTCGCAGGCTGGTGACCTTCGCCGTCACGTCGAGCGCGTAGGGGAAGGTCGAGAGCGCCACGCCGGCCACGAGCGCGCCCATCTCGCGCGAGAGCGAGAGGCGCTCGCCCAGCTCGCCGACGAGGAAGCACCAGGCGAGCGCGCCGACCTGCACCAGCTCGGGCAGCCGGGCCACGCGGCGGAAAATCCACGGCAGCACGTAGCGGCTCACCGCGAGCGCCACGGCCACGAGGAGCACCACGCGGCCCAGCGAAAGCAGCAGAATTCCTGGCGCGAGCTTCTGTAGATTCGGCTGCACGGCGAGGAAAAGGATCGCCGCCAAGTCCTGCAACACGAGCACGCCGAGCGTGATGCGGCCGGTGAAGGTGTCCAGCTCCTGCTTGTCGTAGAGCACCTTCACGATGATGACGGTGGACGAGAGCGCGCCCGCCACGCCGAGGTAGAGCGCGTCGAACTTGCCGTCCGCGCCGCCAAACCCGCACAGGCGGAAGAACGCCCATCCAAGCACCGCGCCGCCGAAGATTTGCACGAGGGCCGTCGTCGTGATCGAGCGGCCGGCGGAGACGATCTTCTTGAGGTCGATCTCCAGCCCGATCATGAACAGCAGGAAGATCAGGCCCAGCTCGGAGATGGCACCGATGCTCTCCGCGGACTGAATCCACTTGAAGCCTTGCGGACCGAGCGCGAAGCCGCCGGCGAGATAGGCCAGCAGCACCGGCTGGCGCAGGAAGTGGGCGATCAGGCCAAGGAGCCACGCGGCAGCGATGGCGAAGGTAATGTCATGAATGAGTTCGTGCATGGGGGGCGCGTCCATTTAACCATCCCGCGAAAGATCGCACGCGCGGAACGGCCGCCTCCCGCCAGCCCGCTCCCGCGCCCTCCTAGCGAGCGTCGAGGGCGGCGCGCAGGAGCGCCGTTTCCTCGGGGAGCAGGCGTCCCTTGAGGGCCGCCTCGATCAATGGGGCCGCTTCGGCGCGGCGGCCTGCGGACACCATCATCATCCCGTAGTAGCCGGCCGCGTAGGCGTTGCCCGCGAAATCCTCCCGCGGCCGCCCGTCGAGCAGCGCCAGCGCCTCGTCCGTGCGGCCCTGCGCGTGCTGCGACCAGGCGTAGGCGAGCAAGTTGTCGAGGTTCACGGGGTCGGACGTGTAGAGATCGAGGCTCATCTCCCGCGCCCGCGCCACCTGCATTCCGCCGAGGAGGTAAAGGAGCGTGAGGGAACGTCGGGCCAGAGTGTCGTCCGGCCGCAACTCGACGATTTTCTCAAACGTCCGGCGCAGGCCCGCGGCGTCGAGGCGGTCGCGGTAGTGCGCGAAGAGGAGCATCAGTTGCGCGCGGGCCTCGTCCGGCGGCAGGGCGACAAGCAAGGCCCAGCGGGCCTCGGCCTGCTCGTCGGTCCACTTCCACGCGCCCGCGATCTGGACGAGGCCCTGGAGCGGGCGCGCCGCGCCGCCGGCCGCGCGCAGGGCGGCGGACCAACGTCCGCGCGCCACTTCCAGACGGCCTTGTTCCCGGGCCGAGCGCGCGGCGAACGCGAGGCGCGCCGGCTCGTATTCGCCCCACGTCTCCCTTGAGATCGCCAGCGCCTCCAGCCGGGGCCAAAGGCCGTTGACGAGCATCGCGTCGCCCTGCGCCATGAGGATGGGCGGCAGGGCGCGGATCGTCTCAGGAAGCCGGCCGATCCACTCTCCGGCCTCGCCTGCCCGCTCCTGCGTGAGCAGCCAGCGACAGACGGCCAGCGCGTCGGCGGGATCCCGGGCAGCTCGCGCCTTCACCGTGCCGAGCACCGCGTCGGCCTGCATGGGAGCCGCGATCAGCGACATGTTGAGAAGGAGGATTTGGTCGCCGATGAGCGCATGCGGATGCGCCGCGGCGACCCGCGCCCAGCGCAGGGCGGCGTCGCGGTCACCCCCGCGAGCCGACGTCGCGGCAAGCACGCGAGCGGCCTGGATCGACGG
This sequence comes from uncultured Verrucomicrobiota bacterium, assembly GCA_937871685.1. Taxonomy (GTDB): domain Bacteria; phylum Verrucomicrobiota; class Verrucomicrobiia; order Chthoniobacterales; family SZAS-18; genus SZAS-18. The sequence continues at coordinate 9,965 of CALMOL010000262.1, read as the reverse complement.
CAAGTCAGCCTCGGCAAGACGCGTGAGACGCGCGCGCGCGTCGGCCCGCGCAGCCTCGTCGGCGCTTGGGCCGAGGAGAAGCAGGACGGCCAACTGGAGGCCCGCGCGCGGGTCATCCGGCACGAGGGCGAGCGCCGCGCGGGCGGATCTCTCGGCGGCGTCGAAGCGACCGGCGGCAATCTCCGCCTCGGCGCGCAGGCGGTGATACGCGGCGTCTCCGCGAGCGGCTTCGGGCACGAGGTCGAGCGCGGCCGTCGCCGGAGTGAATTGCCCGACGGCGAGGGCGGCCTCGGCCAGGTCGATCTGCCGGCGTGGATTTCGGGGGTCGAGCTCCGCAAGAATGCGGCGGTGCGTGACCGCCTGCGGGTCGCGCAGGCCCTGGGCAACGCGCGCCACCATCTCGTGCGCTGGGACGTGGCCAGGCCGCACGGCAAGCACCGACCGCAAGGCAAACGCGGCCGAGGGCAGGTCGCCGCGCGCTTCCGCGGCCACGGCCGAGGCGAAGAGCTGCCGCGCGCTCCACTCCCGCCAAGCCCATCGCCCTCCCCGCCAACTGCCGTAGCACAGCGCCGCAAGCAGGGTGAGGCGCAGCGCGAGGTCGATCGCCCACGCCGTGCGTCGGCGCAGCCCGATTCGGATCAAAAGCCCACGCAGAACGAGACGAGCGGCGTAAGACCATCGCGCCGGCGCGCCGGCTGGACCATCGGCCAGCCGCCGCCACAGCGAGCGCACGCCTTGGCGGAGGGCGCGGCGGGGACGCTGCAAGGTGAGCGCGTCCACCACTTCAAAAGACGGGGTGGCGCGCTCCCCCCATTCTCGCAGGCGGCGGCGCAGTTGGCGGAAGCTCATGGCGCGCGGGGAAGGAGGACGGTGGCGGCCACGGTCGGAAAGGCGCGGCGCGCCTCCGACGGCGAGTCGGCGTCAAGGAGGAGCACCTCGATCATCTGCTGCCCAAGGTTGCGCCGGCCAGCGAGCGCCACGCGGACGCGGGTGGAAAGATGATTCCAGAACCCTTTGACCGCGTAGGGATTGAGTGGGAGCGCGTCGCGCGGCACGTCTTCGGACAGCGCGAAGAACACGTGCACCGGCCGTGGCCGCGCGCCCGGCAGGCTCCGGGAAAACTCGAGGTGCTGAAAAGATAGCGTTACGCCGTTCCCGCCTGCCGGGACGGCAAGCGAGCCGTGGTCGGCCGTTTGCCGGAGGCCCGAGGCAGGGAGGCAAACGTCCGGCCGGTGGTCCGAGGCGAGGTTCGGCGAGTTGCGCCCCGGCTTCCAACGGAAGGCGAACATCATGCAGTGGCCCTCGCGGCCCGCTCCTCCCTCGCCGTCATACCCCCCGGCCGACCACGCGACCGAGCGACCCTCGTCGTAGCGCAGGATGCGCGCGGTGCGCTCGGCAATGGGAAGGTCGCGAAACCCCGCCGCCTGTTCCGGCCAGGCGACGCGCCAGCCGGGCGCCGCCGCGAGGCCGCGCTCGTGCCAGCGATACCAGCCCTCCACTGCCACCTCGCCCAGCGCGAGCCATGCCGCGCCCGCGACGAAGAATGCGGCTGGAATTCCCTTCCCTGTCCCGGCGCCGGCCAGACGGGGCGGCGGCCCGCGGGTGGCCGGTGCCGTGCGCTTGAGCAGCCACGCGAGAAGCAGCGACCCGCCAAAAACCACCCCGAGGATGAAATAGCCGATCACGTCGTGCTGTCGCTCGGCCGCGTCCATTCCCTTGGTGGCCGAGACCCAGACGAGGTAAGTCGCGCGCGCGCCGTTGGCGAGCAAGGCGGTGCCGACCGCGCCCCCCAGCATCGCCAGGCGGCGTGGAACCGAAAATCGGTTCAACTCTCCAAGGAGCAGCCCGATCATAAGCGAGGTCTGGAGCGAGCGCACGCCCGAGCAAGCCTCGTTGACCCCAACCATGCCCGTGCCGATGCGGATGAGGTTTCCCTCTGCCTGCGCGGGGATGCCGAACAGCGCCACAACCTCCACCGCCGCCTCTGCCACCACGCGCATGAGGCGCTGGATCACGGTGTCCTCGAAATCGCGCATCCACGGCACCGCCACGAGGAAGAAGCACGCCGGGAACGCGAGGTGCCGCAGCCACGGCCACCCGCCGGCCGCGTGGGTGAGCGCCAGCGTGACCCCCAGCGCCATGAGCGCGTGAAGCCAGCCCAGCGGGCGCCACTCCGGGTTCGCCACCTCGACAAGGCGAAGGAGCGGCACGGCTGCGAGCGCCACCGCAACCAGCCCTAGCAGCACGCCCTTTCCGCTCGCCGGAGGAGCGGCCGGCGGGCACTGCTCCCAGCGCAGCCACCACAGCGCCGCCGCCAGAAAAGGCACAAAGGCACCGTAGGAATACTGTTCCGAAAGCGACCACTCGCTCCACAGGAACCAGCTCAGCGCCCCCCAGAGCACGAGGAAAAACAGCGCCGCCTCCCGCCGCACCGGCGGCGCGGCGGCAGCGCGCTCCGCCGCGGCGGGCACCGCGATGCGGTCGAGGGCTGGGGCGGAGGAAGCCATGCGGACGAATGGCGGCACCGATACCACAATCCCTGCCCAAGCCAACGCCGTCTCGCTTTGCGCTTCGGGGCATTCCGCGGCACAATTCACGTCCCATGTTCCCCCTCCTGCCGCTGGCCCGGGCGCTCGCGCTGCTTGCGGGCCTCGCCGTCGGGATGGCAGGGTGCCACGACTCCCCACGCTCCGTCGAGACGACGGTGCTCCAGGCAAGTGGCCCCGTGGAGTGCTCCGGTCGCGGGACCGCCCCGGTGACCGCCGGCGCGCTTCTTCCCCCTGGCGGCCGGGTGCGCGCGACGGCGGGCGGCTCCTGCGTCCTTTCGCCGCTGCCGGGCATCATGGTGCGCCTTGTCGGCCCCGCGGAACTCGCGCTCGACGAGGTCGTGCTGGGGAAGGAAAACGACGCGCTCACGGCGCGTCGTTTCCGCGCCACGCTTCTGTCTGGACACGCACAGGTTTGGCTCGACGAGCCTGGCCCCCCTTCGTTCGACGTGGCAATTCGCACCCCGGCCGGGCCGGTGCGCCTGCGCCGCGCCGCGCTCGCTGAGATTGTTGCGACCGGCGCGGACACCGCGGAGATACTTTGCGCCGAAGGAACGGTCGAGGCCGAGCCGGCGATAGAGGCCGGCGAGGGCACGTGGAGTTCGGGTGCTGCGGCCACGGGCTTTCGCCCGCCGCAGTCCGCGGCCGAGGACGAGGCTCGCTGGCGGCGCGTCGTGGAGCTGCGCGAGGTGGAGGCTTTCTTCGCCCGGCTCGCCGAGACCCAGCGGCTGGTGCGACCCGACCGTCTGCGCCGGCCGGCGCAAAAATAATCCGCCGGCGGCAAGAATCTTCTTGGCAAAGCGAGGCCGGCCCCTCCCGCTCGGGGCACCTGCGCTGCAACTTTGTCCACAATCTCCTTTGAATTCTGACGCAGATTTGATATGAGCGACCCCATCGCGGTCCCGCCCCTTCGTTTTCTCACCATGCGCGTCAAACCGTTTTCTCCTGCGGCCTTCTCCCTCGCCCTGCTCGCATTGCTGCAAATCCTCTTCGCGCCCGACCTTCGCGGGGTCGCCAGCGCTTCCTCGGGAGAATTGCTCGCGGCTGAGCTGCCCGCGGGGGTGACGCTTGCCGCCGCGCCCACGCCGGTGCTCGCGAAGGCTCTCAAGAGCGCGATCTCCAAGCGCGAGGACCAAGCGGTGCCGCTGCTGCGCGTGGCGCTGCTCTCGCGCAAGAAGAAGCGCAAGAACGTCCCGTATCTGGTCGATCGCTGCAACGACCCGGTGGATCTGACCCGCGCCGCGCTGGAGGCCTCGCCAAGCGTCGCCCGGCGCCTTGTGGAAGAGGCCACGCTCCTCTTCCCCGAGTGCGGCTCCGCGCTGAATGCCCTTCTCGGCGACAGCGGCACCGGTTTCGGCTTCCCGATTCGCCTGCGCGACCTCGACGCCGGCATCATCGGCGCGCCCGGCGGCTTCACCTCGGTGAACCCGGCGAACATCTCCGGCCCCGGCGGACAGAACATCGTGATCTCTCCGGAACGCTGAGTCGCGCCGCTGGCCCGCGCCCTGGCCGGCACCCTCCCAGACCATCATGACGCAGACCAAGCCGCCGGGTCCTTCCCGTGGGGTGGCCGCCGCCCGTTTGCACTCCTCCGCGCGGGCGGGAGCCCTTCTCCTCGGCACGTTCCTCGCCGCAACCGCCGGGGCGCAAATCCTGACGGGGCCGATCTCCCAGAGCGCCGGCCCCTCCTCGCCTGGATTTCCGACCACGGTTGGTGACCCGCAAGGTTCCTCGCTGCTCGGGCCTGGGATTACCCGCGGGGATCCGAAGGATGTGGGTGGGAACGCGCGGCGCTTCAAATACGCGTTCCGCCTTACGCTCGGCTTCCTCTACGACGACAACATCTTCATTCGTCGTGATCGCCGCACGGGTGACTTTGTGTTCTCGGTCGAGCCGGGCGTGACCTTCGGCTGGGGCGACATCTTCGGGCGCGGCGAGAACTATCTCCGAGTGGACTACGCGCCCGGCGTCTATTTTTACGCCAACCGTGACGATCAGAACAACGTCGAGCACGCCCTGGCAATTTCTGGCCAATATCGCTTTAACCGACTCGCGCTTCGCCTCTCGCAGAACATCCAGATTCTGAACGGCGCGGACACTGAGGTCGGCACGCGCGTCTCGCGCAACATCTACCAGACCATCGCGGGGATTTCCTATGCGCTCACCGGCAAGACCTCGGTGGACGCGGGCATCGCCTACAATGCCAGCCACTACGACAGCCAGATCGACAATTACTCGTTCTCCGGGAACGTGTATCTAAACTACGCCGCAACCGCCAAGTGGACCTTCGGCCTTGGCGTGGTCGCCGGCTTCCAGGAGGTGGATGGGCCGCTCTCGCCCACGCAGACCTTCCAGCAGGTCAACCTCCGAGCGAACTACCAAGCCACCGGCAAGGTGGCCTTCAACGGATCGGTCGGCGTGGAGTTCCGGCAATACGACGGCGCCTTTTCGCGCGGCAGCACGGCGACGCCCGTCTTCGAGCTGGGCGTCGTCTGGCAGCCCTTCGACGGCACCACCTTTACCCTGCGCGGCGGTCGGCGCACCACGGCTTCATCGGTGTTCGCCGGGCAGAACTACACAAACTCCTCGATTTCGGCCACGCTGCGCCAGCGCTTCCTCCAGCGGATCTTTGTCACGCTCTCGACCACCTACGAGAACTCCGATTACGAGGAGACCGTCCGGTTGGTCCGGGCGACGCGCACCGACAATTTCATCACCGTGAACGTCGGGGCTGACTACACGCTGCGCGAAGGCTGGTCGGTGGGCCTGTTCTACCTGCACCGCGAGAACTTCACGAACGCAAAGGCGTTCGAGTTCTCGAATAATCAAGTCGGGATGCGCACTACGTTCACGTTCTAGGCGAGTTCAGTCGCGTGCCGCATTGGGCGGCGCGGCAAGCGTTGAAAGCCGCCGCGGCTTGTGGTTTGCTCGGCGGCCCCCTCATGCGCGTCCCCCTGCTTTTGTTTTTCTTGGCCGTCACCACGCTCTTTGCCCCAGGGGTCGCGCGGGCGCAGTCGGCGTCTTACGTGCTCTCGCCGAATGACCAAGTGCAAATCGATGTCTTCCAGGAAGAAGACCTGCGGGCCAACGTGAAGATATCGCAGGACGGCACCATCGAGTTCCCGTTGCTCGGGCAGGTGCGGATTGGCGGCCTGACCATCGGGCAGGCCATCGCCCGAATCTCCGAGATGTTGCGGAAGGACTATCTGGTGAATCCCCGCGTCACCCTCACCGTGCAAGGCTTTGCCAAAAAGCGATTCAACGTCTTTGGGCAAGTCAACTCGCCGGGAGTCAAGGAGATGCCGGACCAGGAAAGCATTGACCTGCTCGACGCGATCGCCCTTTCCGGCGGCTACACCCGCATCGCCAACCCCGGCAACATCACCATCAAGCGCCGCGTCAATGGGAAGGAAGAGGTGATCCGCATCAACGGAAAGGCCATGGCCAAGGGCGAGGTGCCATCTTTCAAAGTCCTCCCCGGCGATACGATCACGGTGGCAGAAAGCCTCTTCTGACGCTCTCTTCTTGGTCCAGCGCGGTTCGCCCGGCGTCGTTGGCCCAGCGCATTTGTCCTCATGCCCCCCTCCCCTTCCGCATTGAACGGCCAGAATGGCTCGGCCGCTGGCTCGTCGAGCCTGGAGCAACTCTCCGAGCTGTTCAAGCCGCAGCAATCCTTTGACTACCGGCACTTTCTTCACTTTGCGCTGCGCAAGTCCTGGATCCTGATCCTTTGCGTGATCGCCGGCTTGATCGCCGCGCTGTCCTACGTCGCGCGCACGCCGAAGGTGTTCCAGTCGCGCGTGGTGCTGGAGGTGGACCCGGTCCAGCAGAACTACGTATCGGTGCAGGAGGTGCGCCCGCAGAACCTCGGCGCGCTCGACCAACTCCGCACCATCGAGCAGAGCCTCAACAACCGAAACCTCATGCTCCGGGTCGTCCGCGGGCTGGACCTGACCCGGAACCGCGACTTCATGCCCCCCCCCGAGGGTGGCGGCACCTTCAAGGAGGAAGATCTCGCCGGGATGCTGAGCGGCTCGATCAACCCCATCATCCGCCGCGGCACGCGTCTGATCGACGTCTATGTGCAGCACGGCGACCCGAAGATCGCGCAGCTTATCGGGAACGCCGTCGGCCGCGAATACATCCGGCAATCCATCGAGCGTCGCTCCGGCACTTCGGAAACCGCGCTCCAGTTCCTCATGGAGGAAGCCGAGCGCCTCAAGGAAAAGGTCCGCAAGTCGGAGCTGGCCCTCCAGGAATATCGTGAGCAGCAGGGCTCCACGTCCTTTGAGGCGCAGGAGAACATCGTGTCCGACAAGCTCAAGGACCTGAACTCCAAGCTCACCGCGGTGAAGACCGACCGCCTTCGCCTCGCCGCCGACTACGAGCAAATCCGCCGTTCCGAGGGCAACGTGGACAAGCTCATGACCATCCCGAGCGTCTTCAACCACGCAACGGTGGCGGAGTTTAAGAAGCAGATGGCTGAGCTGGAGGCCGGCATCGCCACGCTGTCCGGACGCTACAAAGACAAGCACCCCAAGATGATCACGGCGCGCTCCCAGTTCGCCGAGGTGCAATCCAATTTCCGCCAAGCCGTGCTCAAGCTGCCGGCGCTCATTTACTCGGACTACGAGAAGTCCGCCCAGACGGAGCGATCTTTCGAGGCCGCGCTCGCCGAGCAGGAAAAGGTCTCTCTCGACCAGCAGAAGAAGTCCATCCGCTACAAGGAACTCCAGCGCGACCTTGAGACCGACCGCGCGCTCTTTGACTCGGTTCTGCGCCGGATGAAGGAAACCGACCTCACCAAGGGCATCCAGGCCGATCCGGTCAGCGTCTCGGAGGCGGCTTCCTTCAATCCCGTTCCGATCAAGCCCGATCGCTCGCGCTCCATCACGCTCGGCGTGCTCCTAGGTTTGGCCGCGGGCACCGCAATCATCCTGCTTTTGATGTATCTGGACTCCTCGGTGAAAACCGTGGACCAGGCGGAAAAAGTGTTCGGCCTGCCTGCGCTCGCGGCCGTCCCGTTGGTCAAGGATATCGTGAAGCTCTCACCGCTGGTGATGGCGAAGGATCCCAACTCCGTTGTCGCCGAATCGTTCCGTTCCCTGCGCGCATCGTTGTCGCTTCTCGGCCACGAGGCGGACCGACGAATCGTGCTCTTCACGAGCGCCCTGCCGGGCGAGGGAAAGAGCTTCTCGTGCACGAACTACGGCATCTCACTCGCGCAGCAGGGCCTCCGCGTGCTTCTGATTGACGCGGACATGCGCCGTCCCTCGCTGCACAAGACCTTCGCCCAAAAGCGCGAGGATTTCGTGGGGCTCACCGAGTATCTCGTCGGTGCCGCCACGCTCACGGAGGCCGCGCATGCAACGGCGGTCGAGAACCTTTTCCTCATGGCCGCCGGCGACCGCGCGCCTAATCCCGCTGAGCTGCTCGCTGGCCAGGGGTTCGCCGAACTTCTTTCCGAAGCGCTCAAGTCCTTCGACCGCGTCGTGGTGGACACGGCCCCGCTGATCCCGGTGAGCGACACGCTGCTGGTGCTGCCCTACGTGCAGACGGTGGCGATGGTGGTCCAAGGCGGGAAAAGCCCGCGCAACGCCGTGCTGCGCGCCATCGACATGATGCGCAAGGTGGGCCACCCGCCCGATGGCATGGTGCTCAACAAGATGCCGCGCCGCTCGGGCATCGACTACTACTATTATTACGGCGAGCACGGCTACAACGAGGGCGCCTATGGCCAGTCGCGCCGCTCGTCGAAACAGCGGGCGGCCAAGGAATGAAGGCGGGGGTCGCAGGGTGAGCGGAGACCATTTCGACTTGCTCGTGGCCGGCGGCGGTCCGGCCGGCGCAGCCGCGGCGCTCGTGGCCGCGCGAGCTGGGCTGCGCACGCTGGTCATCGAGCGGGAGCGCTTCCCGCGCGAGAAAGTTTGCGGCGACTGCCTTCACCGAGACGGCTGGGCAGTGCTGGAGCGCCTCGGGGTTGCTGCGGCCGCCCGCGCCCTTCCCGCCGGGGAGGCGCGCGAGTTTGCTTTCGTGCCGCGGCGCGGCCGGGCAGTGGTTCTGCGGCTCCGCGGCAACACCCCCGGCGAACGGGTGATCCGCCGGGCACATTTCGACGAGATGCTGCTGCGCGCCGCCGCGGCGGCCGGCGCGGAGTTGTGGGAAGGCGAGGCCCTCTGCTCCCTCCGACGTGCGGAGGGCGGGCCTTCCTTCGAAGCGGTGACCACAAGCGGCCGGCGGGCATCATCGACTTTTTGCGTTGCTGCCGACGGCCGAAATTCCACCGCCGCCCGGCTGCTCGGCGTGGTTCCTACCGGCGTTTCATCAGAGCGCATCGGCCTCCAAGCTCATGTGCCCCGCCCGGCTGACTGGCCAGCTGAACGGCTCGAACTGCGTTGGTTTTCCGAGGGTGGCTATGGCGGCTTCGCGCCAGCGGCGGACGGGATGCTGAACGTGGCTGCCGCGGTGCCGGCCGCACAGGCAAAGACTTTGCGCGCCGCGCTCGCCGCGGAGTTCCAGCTCGATCCGGCGCACGACTGGCGCGTCGTCGCTCCGCTGGAAACGCCCGGCCGCCCAGCCGCCCGCGCGGATGGTCTTTTCCTCGCGGGGGACGCCGCCCGCGTGGTCGAGCCATTCACCGGCGAGGGGATTTATTACGCCCTGCGCACTGGCGAGCTGGCTGCCGCACATGCGGTCCGAGCGTTCCGCGGAGAGGTCTCGGGTGCCACGGCCGCCGCGGATTACTCGTGCGAGCATGCCGCGCTATACCGGGGCCGGATCTGGGTGAACCGCCTCGCCCGTTGGGCAGGGACGCACCCGGTCCTGGCTGGCACCGCTCTGCGCCTTGCGCGCCGCTGGCCGGGAATCCTCCGGTTTCTGACGGCGAAGGTCGTTGGCGACGTGAAGGCCATCGCCTGACGGGGCGCTCGCTCCGTCTCCGCCCCCTTTCCCCTGGACTCCCGCGCCGTTCCGGCCATCTTCCCGGCTCTTTTTTTCCGACATGGCTCCCCTTCTTGGATCGTTCGTCTCGCTGCTCGCGCAGGCCGCCGCCACCCCCGCTCCCGGCGCGTCGCCGGGACAGCCAGCCGGCCCGGCGGCGTTCACCGGGCTGCTCCCCTTCCTTTTTCTCGGCGTCATCTTCTACTTCCTGGGCATTCGGCCGCAGCAGAAACGCCAGCGCGAGGCGCGCGAGTTAGCTGCCTCGGTCAAGCCGGGCGACGAGGTCGTCACCACCGGCGGCATCCTGGGCCGCGTTCACAGCGTAAAGGAGAAGACTTTCCTCCTCACCGTCGCCGAGGGTCGCCTCGAAATGGACAAGTCTGTGATCGGACAAGTGGTGCGCCGCCGCGATGAACCGGCCGCCGTTCCGGCCGTCAAGGCCAAGTAAATCTCCCCCGACCGTTCCCCCCGGCTCTCGCC
>CALMOL010000261.1:11012-22559 GCA_937871685.1 uncultured Verrucomicrobiota bacterium | reverse complement strand
GCACGCCCACGCGCACCCCGACGCCCACCGTTCCCACCGCCACGCCGACGCCGACTCCCACGGCCACCGCCACGCGCCCCCCGACTCCGCCCATCCCGCCCGTTCCAGATTGATCACCCTCTGTGGTTTCCCTGCCCGCCATGAGAACCCTCCGTCCGCCGCTTCACCGTTCCCGCACCTCGCTGCGGGGCAGCACACTCTCCGTGGTGCTGATCGTCATGGTCTTGCTCGCTGCCTTCGCGTCTGCCGCTTTCACCTTCTCCGGCGGGAACACCGTCATAATCCAGCGCTCAAACGCCTATGCGGCTGCCTCGGGCGTCGCCGAAGGGATCTTGGAAGTCGTCTATTCCCGGTGGCGCGACCTCGCCTCTTACATCCCCCCTGGTTATCCCACCACCACCACGCCTAACTTCAACGCCGCTTATTTCACCACGGTGGGCGCCAACCGTCTGGGCGATATCACGCGCGTGACGCCAAGGCAGCTCGGCCTGCCGGATGAGATGATGGCTCAGCTTGGCCTGACGGACAAGGACGCTCCTATTGGCACCGTTACCCTCCAGACCGTGGACACCTTCGGGCGGCGTTATGGGAGCTACCCCGCCGGGGTCTGCGACGACAGCCCCTCCCAGCGCATCCAGGCGCGCCCAAGAAAAGCCAGCGGCACCTACTATCCCAGCTATCAAGATCCAGACTACAAGTTCACCGGCGACAACATCGCCGCCAAGGGTCTTCCGGGCGACAACATCGTCTATGAGGTGAAGGTGCGCCTGCCCTACCAAGCGCGCACTTCCTCCGGCACGCAGACCACCCAGGTGGAGATGTCCCGCCGCTTCACCAAGTTTTACGCGACCACCGCCCAGTTCGCCTACTTTTTCCAGGACAACTTGGAGTTCACTCCCGGCTTTGATTTGGCGGTGGACGGCCGTTCGCACACTAACGCCAACCTCAAGAACGCACCCCAGCGGACCAGCCAGCTGACTTTCAATGACTCGGTTACCTTCGTGGGCTCGGCCAGCGTGAGCAACTACACGGGCGCCGCGCCGTCTCAGACCGATGCTCTGCCCGTGGGTGGCATCCCCACCGAGTCTCTCTCGCCGGCTACCAACGCTGGCAACTCGCCAAACTACAACAACAACTCGCTGCGCGAGATCATCGAGCGGCCGGTAGCCCGGGCCGATCTGCCCGCAGGCACCAAGCCCGAGGACACGGATTATTCCAAATACTGGGATGTAGGCCCGGACCAGGGTATGTCCGCCAAGCAGGCTCCAATCGAGGCCGCCCGGCTCTATGGTAATTCCGGCCTGAAAATCCTGATCACTTATGATGCCACCGGCAAGCCCAAGGTAGTCGTGCGAGGCATCACGAAAGATGGCAAGGCAGACGGCCCGATCCTGGATGACAACTCGAATGTCGTCAAGCTCATCAAGAGCGCCCTGAACAATGTCACCAGCACCGACCCGAAGGGCTTCCAAGGCGACAAGGACGGCGCACTCAATGACAAAGGCCGGCGCACAAACGTGAACGACCTACGCGAAAGCAACGGGGGCGATTCCACCGTGGGTGTGACGACCCTTGACCTTTCCAGGTTCGTCGGATCCAATGGCGAGGATTTGCTCAAGAAGGAATACTCGGGTTTCAACGGCGTGCTGTATGTCTCGGACGTCACCGGCGAGAACAAAACCACGGGCGCTTACAACGAGGTTACCGACGGGGCTGGCAGCAACTACGAGACGGACGGCGCGGATCGGAAAAAGCACGGAATCATGCTGGTGAACGCGAACAATCTCCCGCGGGATCTCGCCGATCCCGACCGCTCGTTCTCTATCGTCAGCGACAATGCCGTTTACATCCGCGGCGACTACAACACCGGCGGGACCCCAGGCACGCCTTACAAGGATCCCGTGACCGGCCGGGAGATTACCCGGCCCACCGTCAACGCCGACGCGGAGAACCGCGTTCCCTCCTCGATCATTGCGGACAGCGTGGGGGTGGTGTCGAGCCGATTCGCTCCTGAGTTCGCCACGGGCAACAAATATGAATATCTCAAGGCGACGGACACGAACGCCGCTGGCAACTTCGTGAACTACCAAAATCAGGAGATCCGGTATATCGACGGCCCAAAAGCTGGACAGCCCATTCCGAGTTCGGATCCGAACGCCAAGGAGCTTTACGCGCGGACCGGCCCCACCACCGACTCCAGCTCCGACTACGTGCTTAAACGCGGGGCGATCCCCACCACCGTGAACGCCGCGGTGGTCGGCGGAATCAACGACGGTGACGGCGCGCAGAACCTGATGCGTTTTCTGGAAAACTGGACCGCCCCGAAATATGTGGGTGGCGTCGAGGATTTTGGCTCTCCGGTGCTGTTTGCTTACAAGGGCTCCATGATCGAGCTTTTCCGGCCGAAGGAACTCACCGGCAAGAAGAACGTCAATTATTACTCTCCGCCCCAGCGCCAGACCAACTTCGACGAGCGGTTTTTGTCTAATTCCCCGGCCGGCCCAGCCGTGATCCTGATCTACTCGCGCGGCTCTCTGCTGAACGTTTCACGCTCCCCCTACCGGGGCTGACACCCATGACCACTCGCCCGGCGATGCCGCGCCTCCTTTTCGGAACCGTCGCTGGGCTTTGCGCCGCGACCGCGCTTGGGCAGGCTCCCCCAGCGCGCGTCCCGGCCGCCGCTAACCCCGCGGTGCGGCCCTCTCAGGAGAGCCTGGGCGGCAACGAATCCATCGATTTCACTCCTCGCCGTGCCGAGTTGATCATCGATGACGTAGCGACGCCCGTCACGCTTTTCTCACGCGGCCCGAACCGCATCGCAGTGCAACCGCCTCCCGGCTGGATTGCCGCGGGGTCGGCCTCCGAGTTCTATCTCAACGCCACTGAATTTCCGCAGGCGCGGATCACTCTGCGTCGCTCTGCGCTTCCCCGGCCCGCGGAATTGAACCCGACGTGGGCGCAGGAAACCCTCGGCCTGATCATGCGGCCTTTGCCAGCCGACTCGCGCCGGGTCGTGCGCGATCAGCGGCCGATGCCGATTGGTCTTAATGGCTGGAAGTCGTATGAAATCAGCGTCGCCTTCGACCAGTTCGGCGGCCGTTTCGTGCGCGGCTACATCTTCATTTTGACCGGGCGCGGCGAGTTGTATGAGCTCGTCACCGGCGCGCGCGAGCAGGATTACGATGCCGCGCGGGCGGCGGCCTTTGGCATCCTGACCTCCTGGCAGGAGATGACGCCCGCCCTCTTCGCGCACCTGCGGTCCAAGCGCGACGCGGCCGGCGAGATGCCGTCGCCGGCCCCGCGTTGACGCATCCGCGGCGCTTCCGCGCTATAGTGATGCGTGCCCCGCCGAGTCGCTCCCATCCCCGCCGCTCCGAGCGCCTCCACCGCGGAGGAGCTCCTACCCCTCCGAGCGAAGCCGGCCCCACCCACGTCGCCTCGCGAGATCACCCGCGACGAGGTCGCCGATGTCTTCGAGAACATCGCCCGCCTTCTCGCCCTGGATGGCGAGAATCCGTTCAAGGTCCGGGCTTACCAGAACGGCGCGCGCGCCGTCGAGATGTTCGCCGGCAATCTGCGCGAGGCCGTCGTCGGCGAGGATGCCCCGGGCATTCCGGGTCTTGGCGAGGCGCTCGCGCTTAAGGTGAAGGAGCTCGTCACCACCGGCCGGCTGGACTTTTACGAGCGGCTGCGCGAGCGGCTCCCCGCCGGCATCCTCGAGCTTTTCGAGATCCCAGGCCTTGGCGACAAAAAGATCAAGGCGCTTCACGACCAGCTGAAAGTTACCAGCGTTGCGAAGCTTGAGGAAGCGCTCCGCGCGGGTGTCGTGGCCAAGTTGCCGGGCTTCGGCGAGAAGACCGCGCAGAACCTTCTTGCCGCCATCGAGCGCCGGAAGGAAGTCGCCGATCTCTTCCGCCTTGGCGACGTTGCCGCAGACGCGCTCGCCGTCCACGAGGCGTTGCGTGGGCATCCGGAGGTCATCCGCGTCTCGCCGGCCGGCTCGTTCTTGCGCCGCAAGGAAATCGTTCATGACCTCGATTTCGTCGTCTCCACGCGCGCGCCGGAGACGGTGGGTGAGTTTTTCGCCACCCTGCCCACCGTTCGGCGCGTCGAGGCGCGCGGCCCGACGAAGGTGAGCGTGCGCCTGGCCTCCGGCGTCCCGTGCGACCTGCGCCTCGTGGCGGACGCAGAGTATCCCTTTGCGCTCCAGCATTTCACCGGCTCCAAGGAGCACAACCTTGCCTTCCGCCAACGCGTCCTCGCGCGGGGCTGGACGCTCAATGAATACCGCCTCGCCGCCGACAAGCCGGACGCCGCGCCCGTGCCCAAGGTCCGTGACGAAGCTGGCCTTTACGGCGCCCTTGGCTTCGCGTGGATTCCGCCTGAGCTGCGCGAGAATGCCGGTGAGTGGGAGGCGGCCGCGCTTGCCGAGGGCCCTGGACTGCCGCGCCTCGTGGAGTTGGAAAACCTCCGCGGCACCTTCCATTGTCACACCACCGCCAGCGATGGCCGCGATTCCCTCCGCGCCATGGCCGAGGCGGCGCGCGAGCTTGGCTTTCAATACCTCGGCATCGCCGATCACTCGAAGGCCTCCTTCCAAGCCAATGGCCTCGACGCCGGGCGATTGCTCGCGCAGGTCGCGGAGATTCGCGCGCTCAATGCCGAGCTTGCGCCGGACTTTCGCCTCTTCGCCGGGACCGAGTGCGACATCCTCAAGGACGGGTCCCTCGATTTCCCCGATGAGATCCTGGCGCAGCTCGACTACGTCGTCGCCTCCGTCCACGCCTCCTTCACGCTGCCCGAGGCCGAGCAGACGCGCCGCCTGGTCCGCGCCATGGGAAACCCACACGTCACGATGCTCGGCCACGCCACGGGGCGCCTCCTGCTCACGCGTCCAGGCTACGCGGTGGACCTCGCTGCCATCATCGAGGCTGCCGCGGCCACCGGCACCATCATCGAGTTGAACGCGAGTCCTCGTCGCCTCGACCTCGATTGGCGCTGGTGGCACCGCGCGCGTGACGCGGGCGTCCGCTGCGCGATCAACCCCGACGCCCACCGCACTGCCGGCTTCCAGGACCTTTGGTTTGGCGTCGCCGCCGCCCGCAAGGGCTGGCTGCGGCGCGAGGACGTGGTGAATTGCCTTCCGCTGGGCGAGGTGGAAACGGCGCTCGGCGCAAAGCGAACTCGCTCGTCGTAAGACTTCACGATCGCCAAAATTCTGCGAGACGCGGGAAGCGTCGAACGCGCGCCTGAGACTTCAGAACGTCCGCGTGACGCCGCCGCACGTCAGCATTGCCTTGCCGTGATAGGGGTTCGCCACGGTCTTGCCATCAGCTTGGAGCCATCCGGCATTCACCATCGGGCAGAACACCTCGGCCACCGCGTAGGTGCGCGGATGCTTTCCGGACGCCATCACGGCGATGAGCGACTTGCTCAGCGGCTTGAACGCCGCCCGCGCCGCCTTCAGGTCTCCCGCCGCCGCAAGAACCTTCACTTTCTCGGCAAAATCGGCGGGAAGGATTTCTCCTCCTTGACCCTGCGTCGCCGCTTCCAGCATTGCGTCCGCGTGCGTCGCCAAACCCGCGATGGAATCCGCCGCCAATGCCTGCTGCACGCCGAAGTATTCGCGCAGCACCCGCTGTAATGCCGCGGGAAGCACCGCCAGCGGATCGCCCACATCCGCTCGCGCCGCGGGCCCCTCCGCAGCCCGCGCGACGGGCAGGGCCAAGCCGAGCATGACAAGGGACAGGACGACGCGAAGCATCCCGCATCGTCCCGGACGCGAGCCACGTCGCAACCGGCAAAACACGCCAGCGGTTAAGATGTCGCGCGCCGCCGTTCCTGCTTTCCTGCCGAGCGCGTCGTTGCGCCGGGAATGCGCGCGGGCATCGTCGTCTCCCCCCATCTTCCTTCCCATGTCCCCTGCCCTTTCCTCCTTCTTCCGCGCCGCGTTGCTCATCGGCGGCACCGCTCTCACCTCTGCCACCGCCTCCGCGCAGACCCCGGCCGCGCCGCCGGCTGGTCCGCGGGTGGACTTCCCCCAGCCCAGCCCGCGCGCCACGCTCAAGAGCCGCGTCGGCGTCACCGACGTGGACATCGAATACTCCCGCCCGAGCCGGAGAGGCCGCGAGGTCTTCGGCGGCATCGTGCCGTGGAACGAGGTGTGGCGCACCGGCGCGAACGCCTCCACGAAGGTGACCTTTTCCAGCGCCGTGACCATCGAGGGCAAGGAAGTCCCTGCCGGCTCCTACGCCCTGCTCTCCAAGCCGGGCAAAGACGAGTGGACCGTGGTGCTGAACAAGGACACCACCATCAACGGCAGCGTCGCCGCCAAATACAAGGCCGAGAACGACGTGGTCAGCGTGAAGGTCAAGCCGCTGGGGCTCGCCGCTCCCGTCGAGACCTTCGAGATCGGCGTGGCGGACATCACGGACACCTCGGCCACGATCTACTTCCAGTGGGACAAGGCCCGCGTGGCCTTCAAGCTTGGCGTGAAGACCGTGGCGCAGGTTTCCGACGCCATCAATGCCGCCATGGCTTCCGGCCAGCCGCTGTCCCCGAACTTCTACTTCCCGGCCGCGAGTTTCTACCTCGACAACGGCAAGGACCTCGCCAAGGCATTGGAGTGGATCAACGTGGCCATCGAGAAGAATCCCAAGGCCTTCTGGGCGATGAACAAGAAGGCGGAGATCCTCGCCAAGATGGGCAAAAAGTCGGACGCCGTGTCCGCCGCGAAGCTCGCGCTGGAGACCAACTCTGCCCAACCCGACGGCGCCGACCCCGCCGAGAAGCGCAAGAGCGAGTCTTACATTGCTGAGTGGAGCAAGGGCTGAACCCCCTTTTGCGGCGGCAGCCGCCATGGAGGGCGGTGGCCGGCGTCAGCGCGGCACCGCCCTTTCTTCGAAGCCGCGATCTCATGCGAAAGAGGTGTCGCGCTGACGCTTGCCACCGCCCTCCAAAACGCGGCTTGACCATGAGACGCTGATTCTTGTTCCCAGCGCCTCACTTCCCATCGGAATGATCTTCTCCCTCCGCCGCGCGCTTGCGGCCCTGTGCGCCGCCGCGGTGGTGCTTCCCGCCGTGGCCGCTCCGCCTCTACCCGCCGCGCGCGCCCTGCCGCCCGGCGAGATCCTGCTCGGCCTCCAAAGGCTGCGCGTGCTTGGCCGCGTGCTCTACGTCGCCGCGCACCCCGACGACGAGAATACCACGCTCCTCGCTGCCTGGACGAACGGCAGCCTTTACGACGCCGGCTATCTCTCGCTCACGCGCGGCGACGGCGGCCAGAACCTCATCGGACCCGAGCTTCGCGAGGCACTCGGCGTGATCCGCACGCAGGAGCTGCTGGCCGCGCGCCGCACCGACCACGCGCGCCAGTTCTTTTCCCGCGCAAATGACTTCGGCTTCTCGAAAAACGCCGCCGAGTCGCTCCGCATCTGGGACCGCGACACGATCCTCTCCGACGCCGTGCGCGTCATTCGCCGTTTCCGTCCGGACGCGATCGTCACTCGCTTCGAGCCGGACGACATGCTGACCCACGGCCACCACTCGGCCTCCGCGCAGCTCGCGCGCGAGGCGTTCCGGGCCGCCGCCGATCCCGCACGCTTCCCGGACGCCGGCCCGGCCTGGGCGGCACGCCGGATCACGTGGAATACCTCGCCCTTCTTCTTTCGCGCTCGCAATCTTCCATTCAATCCCGCCGACTATGCCACCTCCGATGCTGGCGGTTACCAGCCTCTGCTCGGCCGCTCGTTTCCGGAGATCTCCGCGGCTTCGCGTTCCATGCACAAGAGCCAGGGCTTCGGAGTCACGGCCGAGCGCGGTGGCCGCACCGAGTATTTCAAGCTGCTCGACGGCGCGCCGATCCCGCCGGGCGGAGACCTTCTTGAAGGCGTGAACACGACCTGGGCCCGCGTGCCCGGCGCAGACGGCGTGGGGGCGAAGATCGACGCCCTCGTCAGTCGTTTCAGCGCTGCCGATCCCGCCGCGTCTGCCCCTGCGCTGCTCGAGCTGCGCCGCACGCTTGTCCCGCTCGCCGCCAAGGACGCATGGGCAGCGCAAAAGCTTGCCGAGACAGACACCCTGCTCGCCGCCTGCCTCGGCCTGCGCTTTGAGGCCGTGGTCGAGAAACCCACCGCCCGCCCAGGCGACGCGCTCGCGCTCCAGCTTGAAGCCACAAACCGCTCCGCTGTGCCGGTCCGTTGGCTGCGCACTCGACTGTCCCTCAGTGGGGAGTCGATCGCTGTGGATGCCGATCTGCCCGCCGGCCAGCTTGTGACGAAGAAGGCCACGCCGATCCTGCCCGCGTCCGCGCCGTTCTCGTCGCCGTATTGGTTGCGCGATGCCGGCACGCCCGGCGCTTTCGCCGTTGCCGACCCGGAATGGATTGGCGAGCCGGAAAACCCGCCGGCTTTCCCGGTTGAGATCACGGCGTCGGTAGGCGGTCACGAAATTACCTGGGCGCTGGAGGCGCGCCATCGCTCCACCGATCCCGTGGATGGCGAGGTGAATCTCCCGCTCGTCGTGACCCCGCCGATCTTCGTGAACTTCGCACGCGACGTGATCATGTTCGCAGATGCCAGTCCGCGCGTGGTCGAAGTCCGCGTGACCGCCGCGGCAGCTGAGTGGAGCGGGATGCTCAAACTCGTTTCGCCCGAAGGGTGGCAGGTGCAACCGGAAGAGGCCGCGGTCGAGCTCAGCGGCGAGGGCAAAGACAAGGTCCTCAAGTTTACCGTCACCCCCCCGGCCGCCGCCTCCGAGGGAAAGCTGGAAGTCGCGACGTGGAACAGGGTGAGCAACGGAACGTCGCGAAAGTTCAATCCGCTTCCATTGTATTCTCGCCAGCGCATCAAATACCCACACATCCCACCGCAAACGCTCATGCCGCGGGCGGAGGCGCGGATCGTTCGGGCCGACATTGCCCTGCGCGCGCATCGCATCGGCTACCTGCCCGGCGCGGGCGACGCGATCCCCGCCAGCCTCGCCGAGATTGGCGCAGAGGTGACCACCCTGCGCGACGAGGACGTCGCCGCGAGCCACCTCGCCGGTTTCGATACCGTCATCCTCGGCGTGCGCGCCTTCAACATGCAGGAGCGCATCGCCGCATGGTCCGCCGAACTGCGCGCCTACGCTGCCGCCGGCGGCACCGTGGTCGTCCAATACAACACGCTGCCCGCGCCACCGGCCGATCTCTTCCCCTTCTCGCTTCGGGTTAGCCGCGACCGCGTGACCGATGAGGAGGCCCCAGTCCGCATCCTTGCGCCGGAGCACCCCGCGCTCACCAGCCCGAACCGCCTCGGCCCTGCTGACTTCGCCGGCTGGGTGCAGGAACGCGGCCTGTATTTCCCGACCGAGTGGGCCAAGGAATGGACGCCGCTCGTCTCGATGAACGACCCCGGCGAGAAGCCGCTCGACGGCGGCGTGCTCGTCGCTCCCGTCGGCCGCGGCCACTACGTTTACACGAGCCTCTCGTGGTTCCGGCAGCTTCCGGCCGGCGTGCCCGGCGCCTATCGTTTCTTCGCGAACCTCGTGTCGCTCGGGAAGGGCGACGCCAAGGACCAAGCGCGCGGCAAGTGAGACAGGGTCTTCGGATTCACAGGATTGGCCGGGCGGGAGACCGGAATGCTACTTGCCTGCCGACTCACACTCTTCTCGTTTCGGGGACACTTTGATGCCCAATCCTGTAATCCTATCTCCCCCTGCTCCTAAGCACGAAGGGGCGCCCCTCTTCGGCACTTGGCGGCGCGCGTATGCGGCAGTCGTGGTCGCGTTCGCCGCGCAGGTCGCGCTGCTGTGGGCGCTTACCCGGTGGTTCTCGTGAACGCGCTCGACTTCGCCGTGCTCGCCGCGACGCTTCTAGGCATCGTCGGCTACGGGCTCTGGCGCACGCGCCGTGACGCCGGCCTCATTTCCTACCTCAAAGGCGACGCCGACACGCGCGCGCTCGCCATCGGAGTGAGCGTGATGGCCACCCAGGCGAGCGCGATCACGTTCCTCTCGCTCCCGGGCCAAGCCTACGAGAGCGGGATGGGCTTCGTGCAGAATTACTTCGGCCTGCCCTTTGCGCTCATCGTGGTGTGCGCGGTGTTCATTCCCGCCTTCCAGCGCTGGGGGGTGTTCACGGCCTACGAATACCTCGGACGCCGCTTCGACGAAAAGACGCGCCGTCTCGGTGCGGCGCTCTTCCTCGTGCAGCGAGGGCTGGCCACCGGCATCACGCTCTACGCGCCGGCCATCATCCTCTCGGCGCTGCTCGGCTGGAACTTGTCCGCCACCATCCTCCTCTCCGGCGGCTTGGTGATCCTCTACACTACCACCGGCGGCGCGCGCGCGGTGAGCGTGACGCAGCAGCTCCAGCTCGGCGTGGCCTTCGTGGGGATGGTCGCGGCGTTCGGCGTGGTGGTGGCGAGTCTGCCCGCGGATGTCTCGCTCGGCCAAGCGTTCACCGTCGCCGGGAAGCTCGGCAAGCTGGATGCGGTGGACTTCTCCATCGATCCAAGCCGGCGCTACACCTTCTGGTCGGGATTGCTCGGCGGGTTCTTCCTGGCTCTTTCGTATTTCGGCGCCGACCAGACCCAGGTGCAACGCTACCTCGCGGGCGAGTCTTCGACCCGCTCGCGCCTCGGCCTCCTCTTCAACGCGCTGCTCAAGATCCCCATGCAGGCGGGCATCTGCCTCGTCGGCGCGCTCGTGTTCGTGTTCTACCAGTTCGAGCGCCCGCCGCTCTCCTTCGCGCCCGGCGTGGCGACCTCGCCCGCGCTGGAGCAGGCCCATTCG
Source organism: uncultured Verrucomicrobiota bacterium (assembly GCA_937871685.1). Classification (GTDB taxonomy): domain Bacteria; phylum Verrucomicrobiota; class Verrucomicrobiia; order Chthoniobacterales; family SZAS-18; genus SZAS-18. Next base: position 11,786 of record CALMOL010000261.1, on the reverse strand, counting down.
GCCGCGTTCGCGGCGCGGCACGACAGCGTCCGCCGGATGCTGGGCGCGCCCGATGCCCTCGCTGCCGCGGCGGCCCAGCGCGAGGCCCTCTCGGCCGACGCGCGCCTTAATGAACTTCGGGTCCAGGCGAGGCGCGAGGCGGCGCAGGCCGGCGGCGCGCGGCCGCCAGGCAAGGATTCGGACTTCGTGTTCCTCACCTTCGTGCTGAACCATCTTCCGCGCGGCCTCGTGGGGCTGGTCGTAGCCGTGGTGTTCTGCGCCGCGATGTCGGCCGCGGCCGCCGGGCTGGGAGGGCTGGCCTCCACCACGATGGTGGATTTTTACCGACCTCTCTTCCGACCGGACGCGGACGAGGCGCATGGCGTGCGGGCATCTCGCTGGCTGACGGCGGGATGGGGCGTGGTGGCGGTGGGCTTCGCGCTGTTTGCGAACCTCGTCGAAAACCTGATCGAGGCGGGAAACATCCTCGGCTCGCTGTTCTACGGCTCCGTCCTCGGCCTGTTCCTCGTGGCCTTCCTGCTGCCGCGGGTCCGCGGCTCCGCGGTGTTCTGGGCCGGGGTGTGCGCCCAGGTCCTCGTGCTCGCGTTGTATGCGACGCTCTCGATCTCTTACCTGTGGTTCAACGTGATCGGCTGCGCGACCGTCATGCTGCTATCCTCCGCCTTCCAAGCCACCATCTTCCGCGCGGCTCCGGCGGAAAATAGCCGGCGACTGAAACGCACGGTGTGAATCAAGGCCTCGCGAGCAGGTGCGCTCGGCGCGCTGGGGGCGGTC
>CALMOL010000261.1:7622-10912 GCA_937871685.1 uncultured Verrucomicrobiota bacterium | reverse complement strand
GGCGGTCCCAGCAGGCACCGCGCCGGGCAAAAGTAGGAGCGCGCCTTATCTGCGAGGCCTGTCGTGCGCCCGTGACGCGAGAAGCCGTGATGTTTCGGACGAGACCACGCTCGTCCACCGCATTTCACACCGAGCGTTGAAATGGATTGCCCCGCGTCCCGCGCCCTCCTCTGATGCCGCCGACCATGGCATCGATCCACATCGCCCGCGGGCAGCAGCAGCTTGGCACCTTCGAGGAAGAGCAGGTGCTTGCCTCGCTCCGCGCCGGCGCGTTCCTGCCTGGGGACCTGGCGTGGCGCGAGGGAATGAATAGTTGGAAGACGCTGCGCGAACTGTTTCCCGGCGCACCGATGCCGCCGCCCATGCCGGCCGCTGTTTATGCCGCGCCACCGCTTGGCGACGACCGAACGATGCGGATGCTGCTCCCGGTCGGTCGCTCCGGCTGGGCGATCGCCGCTGGTTACCTGGGATTGTTCGCGCTGATCATCTTCCCGGCGCCGCTGGCGTTGATCGTCTCGCTGATTGCCATCTGGGATATTCGTCGGACGCGCGGATCGGCCCATCCGAAGCGCGGCCTGGGCCGCGCGATCTTCGGCCTCGTGGTGGGAATCATCGGTTCCGCGGCCCTCGCGTTCATCCTCCTCTCCCGGAGGTAGGGCACCTGGTCAACGGCCTTCGCCGGAGATGTAGAGCGCTCCAAACACCTCCGGCCGCTTCCCCGCGCCCAGCCAGCGGAGCACCACGGCCTCGCCGGCGCGGGGGATCACCCCGGTGTAAAGCTCGACGTTCACCTGGTGCGTGACGAACACGCGCACCTCACCGGGCTGGCCGGCGTCTGCTTCGAGGAACTTCGTCACCGCCGCCGAGCGCTCGGAACCATCGTTCGGCTTCGTGAAGAAGGAGTTCAGCGCCGTCCACGGCCGCACCGGGCCGGCGTCCAGCAACGCCGCCGTGTCCAGGCAACGGCACCACTGGCTGGAGCGCACCTCGCTCACGCGCACGCCGCGGCGCCGCAATTCTGCACCCCACGCGCGGGCCTGGGAGCGACCCTCGTCCGAGAGATTGCGCTGCGTGGCGCAGTCGCCGAGCTGGAAGCCCGCCGGGTCGCCGGTGCCCGGCGCCAGCGCGTGGCGCATCATCAACACGAGGCCCTTCTCCTGCGGCGAAGCCAGGAGGCGCCATAGGGCGTCGGCCGACTTGGGCTCGGCCTGGGCGGAATTTGCCGCCAGGCCGAGCATGAAGAGGAGCAGAAGGCGAAGGGGCATCGCCCAATCCATCGCCGCCCGGGGGTCAGATGCGCTGCTCCTCGAGGTCGTAGATGTCGAAGAAGGCCACCACCGGGCGATTCCGCGGCACGAACTTCGGCACGTAGTCCTCCATGTATTCCTGGAGCTTGTCGGGCAGCTCGGAGAGACGCTTGCCGCGCCAGTCGTTGTTCCAGCGGATGATCTCGATGCGCTCGCGCTGGGTCGCGTTCTCGGTGATCCACGTGGCCACCTCCTCGTCCGTCGCGCCGGTGGCGACGAAGTCCTTGAAGGCATCATAGGTGATGCCGGCAAACTCAAGGAAAAACAGGTCGAGCGGGCAGCCCGAATGATATTCGCCGCCCTTGCCGGCGACCACGGAGCGGCACTTGTCGAGGCAGCGCGCGGCGATCACGTAGCCGGCGAGCGTTTCGCGCGGAGAGCGCGGGAACTCCTTGGTCAGATCCTTCGAGAGGAGGGTGAGCTTGTCATTGGTATTCATGAGAATTTCTTTGAATTTTTGGACGGCGCTCAGCGGTGGGCGATGACCTCGGCCGCGGGGAAGCGGACCTTGGCAAGGTGCGCGTTTGGATCGGAATCCAGCCGGTAGCCAGCCGCCGCGCCGCACACGGACTCGAATCCTTCCGCGCCCAGCCCGAGCAGCCTGTCGAAGTCGGGTCGGCTGATTCCTTCCATGGGGCAAGTATCCACGCCGAGCAGCGCCGCGGCGGACAGGAAAGTGCCGAGCGCGATGTAGATTTGATGCGTTTGCCAAGAGTCGAGCGTGCCGTCCTTCGTCGCCTGCTCGATGGAGCCGAGCATCATCCCGCGGAAGGCGCCAAGCTTGTCGGCCGGCACGCCGCGCTCCTCGGAGATGCGCGCCACGTAGCGGTCCACCCAGGCTTGGTCGAGGCCCTTCTTCACCGCGAAGACGACGTAGTGCGAACAGTCCCGCGCCTGCGGCTGGTCCCACGAGATCGCCGGCAGCTGGCCCTTGAGCGCTTGGTCCGTGATGACCACGAACTTCCACGGCTGGAGACCGTAGGACGAGGGCGAAAGCCGCAGCGATTCCTCCAGCGCCGACCATGTGTCGGATGGGATTTTCTTCGCGGGGTCGAACTGCTTGGTGGCATAGCGCCAGCGCAACTGGTTGAGGAGGAGATCGGACGGGATGGTGTTCATGACGGAAGGGGAACGCTAAATGTCACTTCTATTGTTACAAGAAATATCTTCTTGCTCGTCGGCGAGGGCGCGGGCCAGGTCTTCGGGCGTGTCGAGGTCCATGCTGGCCGCTGGAAAGGAATAGCGGTGAACCTCGGCTGCCCGCCGACGCAGCACCACCCGCGCGCCCTCGTCGCCGCGGAGCGCCGACAGTTCCCCCAGCCAAGCCCGTGGGAAGACGGCTGGCGGTCCCTGGGCTCCGCCTCCGAAGGTCGAGATCACCGCGCCGTCTGGCGCCGCCCGCCACGCGTTCAGCAGGCCGCGCAGCCCCTCCGCACTCACGCGCGGCTGATCGCACAGCAAAACGAGGCAGCCCCCAAACGCGGTTGGCGCCTCCACCTGCAGAAATCGCGCCCCGGCGGCAAGCGTCGATCCTATTCCCTCGGCCCAGCCAGGGTGCTCGACGACCCGCGCATCGGGCTCGCTTGCCGCGAGGACCGCGCGGCATTCCTCCGCGACCGCGCCGAGCACCACAAGCACGGGGGCCGCCCCGGCCTCCCGCGCGCACCGCGCCGCCCGCCTCACCAGTGGTTCGCCCGCGAACGGAACGAGTTGCTTGGGGCGGCCGAGCCGCGCCGATCCTCCAGCAGCCAGGATGATGGCGGCCACGCCAAGACGGCCTGGCCCGTCGGGATCAACTGGGGCGGGGTGATTCATGCGCTTGAAATCCGCCCGTCTGGGAGGGCGATTTATTCGGTCGAAATCTTGCCGCGGGTGAGGTAACTTCGTCACCCGGGGAATTAGGATATGGTCTGCGAAGACCTGATTTCGGTCTGCGAAGACCTGATTTCGGTCTGCGAAGACCTGATTTCGGTCTGCGAAGAC
>CALMOL010000261.1:0-7522 GCA_937871685.1 uncultured Verrucomicrobiota bacterium | reverse complement strand
GTCTGCGAAGACCTGATTTCGGTCTGCGAAGACCTGATTTCGGTCTGCGAAGACCAATCGATTGGCCCATCTGCCTTTTATTGCCTCCTGATCGAAGCATCACGCGGCGCGCTTCGGGAACTCCAGTTCAACGGGTCGCCCGTGGACGCCGCCATTCTTCTCGCGCAGCCGGCCACCGTTTCCTCCGCCGAAGGCCGCCTGGATTTCGGCCACGATGCTCAGGGCGATCTCGGCCGGCGACTCGACGCCCAGGTCCAGGCCGGCCGGGCCATGGAGGTGGCCGAGCGGCGCGTCGGGCGCGAGCAAGCCCTCGCCAAGCAGGGTGCCGATGAGTTCCCGGCGGCGCCGCGCGGGGCCGAGCAAGCCCACGTAGGGCACGGGCAAGCGCAGGAGTTCCGCGAGCGCAGCAAGGTCGCGTCCAAACTTCCGCGCCTTCACCACCACGGCGGTGCGCGCATCGACCGCCGGGAGATCGTCGGCGCGTTCCACTTCGGTCACCTCCCAGCCGAGCGTCTGGGCGATCGCCACGAAGGGCGCGTTTTCCGGCCCCTCGCCGATGAGCGCCACGCGCAGGGCCGGCTCGAAGGTCCAGAGCCGCGCGCCGGCCGCGGCGCTCTCGCCGCGATCCAACGGACGCGTGCCCTGCTGCTCCGCGGGACCTTCCAGAATCGTCTGGGCATGCCACGCGACGCGGTGCTTTGTCTCCTCGGCCGCGCGGGCGAAGAAGACGTGATCCGGCACCATCGGCTCGCAGAGAATCGTGATCTCCCCCGCGCAGCCGAAGCGCGGCAGCAAATCGAAGGTCTCCCGCCGCGCGGTTTGCTCCACGAGCGCACGGCGTCCCATGGCATCGATCTCGTCTTCCAAGCATCCGCCCGTGATGGCCCCGGCCGTCGCGCCATCGGCAAAGATCAGCCGCCGCGCTCCAGGCTGGCGGTAGGACGATCCGCGCGTGCCCACCACGGTGGCCAGCGCCGCCGGCTCGCGTCGCGAGTAGAAAGCACGGACCAGCGGCGTCAGCTCTTGCATCGGGACAACGAATCGTTTGCCCGGAGCCCCGCGGACGCCCGGGCCCGCCGAGCGCGGAGCGGCCCGATGAACTCCGCGTCCGGCGCGTCTTCGAGCAGGGCGATGTATTCGAGCGCGTGGCCGTCCGGATCGGCGAAATAAAGCTGCGCCGACGGCATCCAGCCAATCACCGATGGTTCGGTCGTTTCCGCGCCATCGAAGTCGCGCGTGACGATGCCCTGCGAGTTCAGCCGCGCGCCGACGGCGAGCAACTCGTCGAGCGAGACGGAAAAAGCCACGTGGTGCCGGCCCGGCATCTTCGCCGGCCCGCGCGCCGTGCTCGGCCCCCATAGTCCGATCATGTGCGAGCGGCCTGGCCCAGCCCACATAAACACGATGTCACGCGTGCGATCACGGTGGGCGGGAGAAAGGCCGACGACCTCCTCGTAGAAGCGCGCCGACCGCGCCGTGTCCGCGACGGGGAGATGGGCCTCGTAAAGGCGCATGGAATTGGCTCAGCCGAGCGCCGCCCGATCCTTCGGCGGGGCGAGGATGCGGTCGGGCGTGATGGGCAGGTCGCGGATGCGCTTGCCGGTGGCGTGGAAGATGGCGTTCGCGATCGCCGCCGTGGTGCCGGTGATGCCGATCTCCCCCACCCCGCGCACGCCGAGCGGGTTGAAGTTCAGGTCCGGCACGTCCGTGAACCACACGTCGATCTTCGGCACGTCGGCGTTCACCGGGACGTGGTAGGAGGCGAGGTCGCCGGTCGTCCAGCGCGCGGTGCGCGGGTCGAGCAGCGACTCCTCGGTGAGCGCCATGCCGATGCCCCACGTCACGCCGCCGAGCACCTGGGAGCGGGCGGTGCGCGCGTTGAGCACGCGTCCGATGTCCATCGCGGCGACCCAGCGCGCCACGCGGGCCTCGCCGGTCAGCGCGTGGACGCGCACCTCGCAGAAATGCGCGCCGAAGGACGAGACCGAAAACTTCTGCGCCTCCGCGCCCGGCGCCGACGACGACGTGGTCTCCACGTAGGCATGCCCGGCGCGGGCGATCTGGACGGCGACGCTCTCGCGCTTGCCGGCCGCGGTGAGCGCGCCGTTCTCGACCTTGATGTCGTCCGGCTTCATCCCGGAGAAGGGGCTCTTCGGATCCTGCGCCGCGAGCATCGCAATCTTTTTAACCACGCCCTGCGCCGCCGCCTGCACGGCGGGCATCACGCTCGCGCTGGACATCGAGCCGCCCGCCAACGCGGCCGGCGGCATCGACGAGTCGCCCAGCTCCGACTTCACGCGGTCGATCGGGAGGCCGAGCGCCTCGGCGGCCACTTGGCACATGATCGTATACATGCCCGTGCCGAGGTCGTGCGTGGCGGCGGAGACGATCGCGGTGCCGTCCGCCATCACGCGCACGCGCGCCGAGGACGGAAACCGCATGCCGGGATACAGCGCCGAGGCCATGCCCCAGCCGACGAGCCAGTCGCCGTCGCGCCGCTTGCCCGGCTCGGGGTCGCGGGCCGACCAGCCAAACATCTCGGCGCCCTTCTCGTAGCATTCCTTCAAGTGCTTCGAGGACCACGGCAGGCCCTTCTCCGGGTTCGTCTCGGCGTGGTTCTTCAGCCGCAGCTCGATGGGATCCATCTTGAGCAGGACGGCCAGCTCATCCATCGCCGATTCCAGCGCGAACATGCCTGGTGCCTCGCCGGGCGCGCGCATCCAGGTGGGCGCGCCGACGTTGAGGTTCACCACGCGGTGGCTGACCGCGAGGTTGGGCGCGGCGTAAAGCACCGGCGAGGTGCGGTGCGCGGCCGGCTCCGTGAAATCATGGATCACGGACTGCGAGGTCAGCGCCGCGTGGTGCACGGCGATCAGTTGCCCGTCGCGCTTCGCGCCGAGCTTCAGGGTCTGGATCGTGGCCGGCCGGTAGCCGACCGAGTTGTAAGTCTGCTCGCGGGTGAGGGCGATCTTCACCGGCCGCTTGAGCGCGCGGGCGGCCGCCGCGGCGAGCGCCGAGTGCATCCACAGCGTGGCCTTGTGCCCGAAGCCGCCGCCGACGAACGGGCACAGCACGCGCACGTCCTCGGCCGGGATGCCGAGCACCTCGGCGAGCGTCTGGCGCTGTCCGGTCATCCACTGCGAGCAATTCCAAATCGTCACGCGCTCGTCGTCCCACTGCGCCACCGTGGCGTGCGGCTCCATCGTGGAATGGTGCCCGACGGGCGTGTGATACGTCGCCTCGACACGGACGTCGGCCCCGGCCAGCGCAGCGGCGAAGTCCTTCACGCCGGGCGCGAGGCGACTCAGCTCGCTCGGGCCCACCATCGGGTCGTCCTTCGGCGCGAAGGCCGTGGCCTGGGCCTCCTCGAACGAGGCGACCGGCTTCTCCTCCGCGTAGCTCACGCGAACGAGGCTCGCGGCCTGGCGGGCGATCTCGTAGGACTCGGCCACGACGAGGCCGACGGTCTGGCCGTGGTAATGGACCTTGTCGTCCTGCAATGGCAGGAAGTTCTCGCCGAGGACGTTGCCGTCCATGAACGAGTTGCCGGGCAGGAAGAACTTGATCGGCTTGCGCGATGACCATATGCCGAGGACGCCCGCGAGGCGGTCGGCCGGCGCCGTATCAAAGCCCGTGACGCGGCCACGGCCGATGGTGCTCTTCACGAGGAAGGCATGCGCCACGTTCTTGGCCGGGTGATCCGCGGCGTAGCGGGCCGCACCGGTGACCTTGAGGCGCCCGTCCACGCGTGCGACGGGCTGGCCGATGAGGGAAGTGCTCATGAGAGGGAAGAAGCTTGGAGAAGGGCGCGCACCACGGTGCGCTGGAGCAGCTCGGTCTTGTAGGCGTTGAGCGGATGCGTCTTCGCCCCCTCGGGGGCGAGCGCGGCCACCGCGCGGAAGGACTCCTCGTTGGCGGGCTTGCCGCGGAGTTCCTCCTCGCAGGAGGAAAGGCGCCACGGCTTCGTGCCCACGCCGCCGGCGGCGAGGCGCACGTCCTTGATGGTGTCGCCCTCGAGTTGGACGGCAGCGGCCACCGAGACGAGCGCGAACTGGTAGGACGAGCGGTCGCGAATCTTCACGTAGCACGAGCGGCGCGCCCACGGCTTCGCGGCGAACTCGATGCCGGTGATCAGCTCGTTCGGCAGCATCGTGGTCAGGCGCGTGGGATCGTCGCCGGGCACCCGGTAGAAGTCGGCCAGCGCGAGCGAGCGCGTGGCTTCACTGGCGCGCAGGAGGTTCACCTTCGCGTCGAGCGCGAGGAGGGCCACGGCGAAGTCCGAGGGATGCGGCGCGCTGGCCTTGGCCGAAGCGCCGAAGATCGCGTCGGTGCGCGAGGGCGGATCGTTTTTGTTGGGGTCGGGGTTGCGCCACGCGAAGCCGCGCGGGCGCTGGAGGAGGTTGCCGCCCAGCGTGGCCATGTTGCGGATCTGCGGCGAGGCCGCGAGCAGCAAGGACTCGGCGAGCATCGGGTAGCCCGCGGCCAGCTCCTTGTGCGCGGCGGCCTCGCTCATGCGCACCATCGCGCCCATGCGCACGGCGTCGGCGGCGAGGCGGATTTCCGTGAAGGGCAGGCCGGAAATCTCGACGAGCTTGGCCGGCGCGAGCGCGCCGAGCTTCCACAGGTCGAGCACCGTGGTGCCGCCGGCGAGAAACATCGCGCCCGGCATCGCGCCGACCGCCTTCAGCGCCACGGCGGGATCTTTCGTGGACTCGTAGGCGAAGGGATTCACGCGCGGCCTCCCTTCGTGCGGATGGCGGTGGCCGCCGTCTTCACGGCCTCGACGATGTTCGGGTAGGCGCCGCAGCGGCAAAGGTTGCCGCTCATCCACTCGCGGATCTCCGCGTCCGAGTTCGCGTGTCCCTCGCGCAGGCAGGCCGTGGCCGACATGATCTGGCCCGGCGTGCAGAACCCGCACTGGAAGCCGTCGCACTCGACGAAGGCAGCCTGCACGGGGTGCAGCGTGTCGCCCTCGGCCAAGCCCTCGATGGTGGTGATCTCCTTGCCCTGCGCCGTGATGGCGAGCGTGAGGCACGAGAGGACGCGCTTGCCGTCCACGTGGAGGGTGCAGGCGCCGCACTGGCCGTGGTCGCAGCCTTTCTTGGTGCCGGTCATCTCCAGGTGCTCGCGCAACGCGTCGAGCAGCGTGACGCGCGGCTCGAGCTTGAGCGTGTGCTCCTTCTTGTTGATTCGCAGCGTGACCGGCACCGCGCCGGCCGGGACGAATCCTGCCTCCGCCGGCGGCGCGTCGGCCGGCTTGGCCGGCCGAGGCTTGGCAAGGAGCACCGGGGCGGCGGCGACGCCGACGCCCGCCGTGGCGAGCTGGGCGAGGAACGCACGCCGGGAGGGAGGAGGCGGTCCGGCGTCCGCCGCGGCATCATCAGGCATGCGAGCAACGAAGCGGCCGGCCGGCGAAGTGTCACGATGATTGTGGCGGAAGAAGTGTCAGCGGGGCAAAGGCGAAAGGAAGAAGTAGGAAGGAAAAAGAATGAAGTGGAGCCATGGGGTTTCGCTCGGTTCATTTCTTCCTTCTTCCTTCTTGTTTCATACTTTCCGCCATGCCCCGCTCCCTCCTCTCCCTCGAGGCGCTCGCGCCGGAAGACCTGCGCGCCATCCTCGCACTCGCGCCGCGGATGAAGGCCGAGCGTGGCCGCCATCCCGAGCACCCGCTGCGGCACCAGTGCTGGGGCATGATCTTCACCAAGTCCTCCACGCGCACGCGCGTTTCCTTCGAGGTGGCCATCCGTGAGTTTGGCGGCGATCCCGTGTATCTCGCCGCCGGGGAGATGCAGCTCGGCCGCGGCGAGCCCATGCGCGACACCGCGCGCGTCCTCGGCCGGATGCTCCACGGCATCGTGATCCGCACGTTCGCCCAGCGTGACGTGGAGGAGCTGGCCGAGTGGTCCGGCCTGCCCGTGGTGAACGCGCTCACCGACGACGAGCATCCCTGCCAGATTCTTTGCGACCTCTTCACCATCGCCGAGATCCTCGGCGACTGGCGCGGCAAGACCGTCTGCTTCCTCGGCGACGGCGCGTGCAACGTGCCCCGCTCGTGGCTGTGGGCCGCGGCCAAGCTCGGCGACTTTCGCCTCGTGATCGGCGCGCCGGAGGAATTCCAGCCTCCCTCCGACGTGCGCGCGAAGCTCGCCGGCCAGGGCGACATCCGCTACGAGACCGACCCCGCCGCCGCCGTGCGCGGGGCCGACGTGCTCTACACCGACGTGTGGGTTTCGATGGGCCGCGAAACGGAGTCTGCCGAGCGCTTGGCCACCCTGCGCCCGTGGCAGCTCGACGCCGCGCTCCTCGCCCAGGCCAAGCCCGGCGCCATCGTGATGCACTGCCTGCCCGCCTACCGCGGCCAGGAAATCACCGCCGACGTGCTGGAAGCCCACGCCGACACCATCTTCACCCAGGCCGGCAACCGCCTTCCGGGGCAGAAGGCCGTGCTCGCCTGGTGCATGGGCGGCTGAGTCCAAGCCAGCCGTCTCCGCCGCTTCCCCTCGTCGGCGCGAATGCGAGCTTGCGAGGGCGCCGCGCGCTCCCCTAGCGTCGGACCCGATGCTTACCACCATCGGCGGACGCTACGAAGTGCAGGCCCAGCTGGGCGGCGGCTCCTACGGCGCGGTGTATCGCGCCTTCGACCCCAAGCTGCGCCGGCTCGTCGCCATCAAGCTCCTGCACGCCAGCGTGAGCCAGGACGAAACGGTGCGCGCCCGCTTCGCCCGCGAGGCGCAGGTGATGGCCGGCCTCCACCACCCCGCCATCGTGCCGGTGTTCGACTTCGGCGAGAACCACGGCGCGCTGTGGCTGGTGATGGCGCACATGCCCGGCGGCACGCTCTACTCGCGCATCAAGGAACGCGGCGGCCCCTTTGCCCCCGCCGAAGCGCTGGCCCTCCTCGAGCCGCTCTGCGGCGGCCTCGACGCCGCCCATCGCCGCGGCGTGGTCCACCGCGACCTCAAGCCCGCCAACATCCTCCACGACGAGGATGGCCAGCCCGCCATCGCCGACTTCGGCCTCGCCCGGCTCGTGGCCGAGGCGTCCACCGGCCTCTCGCTCTCCGCCACCGGCGCCTCGCTCGGCACGCCGCTCTACATGGCCCCGGAGCAGTGGGACGGCGACAAGTCCCTCATCGACGGCCGCACCGATCTCTACTCGCTCGGCTGCGTCCTCTACCAGCTCCTCGTGGGCCGCGTGCCCTTTGGCGCGTCGAACCAATACGCGCTCATGCGGCAGCACATGGAGGAGCCGCCGCCGCGCCCTTCGGAGGCCCAGCGCGACCTGCCCGCGCCGTGGGACGAGGCCGTGGCCCGCCTGCTCGCCAAGCGCAAGGAGGACCGCTTCCCCACCGCCGGCGAATTCCTGCGCTGGATGCACGCCTCGCTGGCCGGCCGGCCGGCCGCGCCACCGGCTCCCGGCGAGGCCAATCCTCCGCCGCCGGGGGAAGCCACGCTGCTGGGCCAAGCCGCCACGATCCGCGCGGAAGCTCGCACCCCGCCTCCGCCGCCGCCCACCGTCCTTC
>CALMOL010000260.1 GCA_937871685.1 uncultured Verrucomicrobiota bacterium | reverse complement strand
GCCCAGGCAGACGAGGCGATGCAATTCCGGGGAAGGCTTCGCCGGGTCCGGCGGGCGCAGCATGGCGTGGATGTTGCGGCCGATTTGGACGGGCGTGAGGACGATGCCCGCGGGGAAACCCCACCAACCGAACAGCAGGCAGATGAGCAGGTCGCCGAGCTGTCGCTTCACGCCGCAGGAGCGGCAGGAACCCGCCGGCCGGCTGCTCCACACGGTGAGGAAGATGATCGACCACACCCGATGGGAGGTGTGTGCATCTACCGTTCCCGGGCGCTGGCAGCGCGGGCAGGGGCCGGCATGCACGGACTCAACGGCCGCTTGCAGCGACTCGGCCGGCACCTCGCGCACGAGGGCGAGGAGCAGGCTATTCTGGCGACAAGTCTCGTTGCAGAAGCGTTGGTTGCCCTGGCGAACTCCCCCGAGCCAGATGGTCGAGCCGCAATAGTCGCACTTGGCCATCGTCGCGGGGCTTGGAATCACCCGCCGATCAGCGCGCGATAAGCGGCGGCGTCCATCAGGGCGTCCTGGCCGGCTTGGTCGTCGGCGCGCAGCTTGAACATCCAGCCCTCGCCGTGCGGGTCGGTGTTCACGAGCGCGGAGTTGTCCGTGAGCGCCGTGTTCACCTCGGTGATCTCTCCGGACACGGGCGCGTAGATGTCGGAGGCGGCCTTCACGGACTCCACCGCGGCGGCCTTCTCGCCGGCCTGCACGCGGCGGCCGACCTTCGGAAGCTCCACATAAACCACGTCGGAAAGCTCGGCCTGAGCGTGGTCGGTGATGCCCACCGCGCCGTCAGACGGGCGGAACCACTCGTGGGACTTGGCGTAGCGGAGATCTTCGGGGACGTTCATGGGCGGAGGTGGAGAGGTGAGGGATGAGAGAAGACGGGGGAGATGCCGCGCTGGGAAATGTTCGCGGCAAGGAATCGAGAGCAGCGACGGCGTTTATCCACCATCCCTTTCTCGCCAGCAACCTTTGGCGAGGTCAACGGACGGACGCCGTGCTTTGTTTCTCAAACGCCTGGGTGATCCCCGAGGTCCGCAGCGGAAGCTCCCCTCTCCGGGAGTCATCCGTTCAGCCAGGGGAGGAAAGGAGCGCTCGAAAGACTTCGCTCCACCCTGGTGAGACTCGGAAGAGACCCTCCCGAGACTTGCGGGAGACTCTCGCGAGACTTGGGGGCAACTGTCGCGAGAGTCTCAAGGGATCCTGCGCAGGATCAAATTCGTCCTGCGCAGGATCCCTTCCAAGTCTTCGCAGGACGAAATTGATCCTGCGCAGGATCTCCCCCTACTCTGCGCAGGCTTCAGCGAAGCCTGCGCAGGACGAAATTCATCCTGCGCAGGGTCTCCGGAGACTCTTCGCAGGATCAAATTCGTCCTGCGCAGGACCAAAACCATCCTGCGCAGGACCACCGCAAGTCTTCGTTGGAGGGATGGAGGCCCCGGCTTGGCCTCCAGCAAGAGCGTGCTGGCCCCCTGCTGCTCGCTCAGGCCGCGCTCCGCGGCACGCCACTCTGCAAGCGTTCAATTCTCAGCTCGGCCGCCGATACAGCGGCTTCTTCTCGACCACAGCCGGGTGGGCTTGCCCGCGGATTTCGACCGCGAGCACCGTGCCGGGCTTGGCCAGCTCGGGCGGCAGATACGCGAGGCCGATCCCCGCGCCAAGGCTGGGCGATGGTCCGCCGGAACTCAGCTCGCCCACCGGCTTGCCCTCGTGCAGCACGGGATAGTGCGGGCGCGGCGGCGGCCCCTTTTCGGTGAAGCGCAGCGCGGCGAGGCGGGAGGAGACGCCCTCGGCCTTCTGTTTCCGCAGCGCTTCCACGCCGATGAATTCCTTGTCGAGCGCGCAGAAGATTCCCAGGCCGGCCTCCAGCGGGGTGCGGTCGGGGGAAAGGTCGGAGCCGTTGAGCGGGTAGCAGACTTCCAGACGCAAGGAGTCGCGCGAGCCGAGGCCGCAGGGCACGAGGCCGTGCGGCGCGCCGATGGCGAGCAGCTCGCGCAGCACGCTCTCGGCGTGCGCGGAAGGGTAGAACAGCTCGAAGCCGTCCTCGCCCGTGTAACCGGTGCGCGCCACGTAGAAGTCCATCCCGCCGCGCGGGATCACGGCCACGCCCAGGCGCGGCGGCGGCTCCACGCCGGGGCCGAAGAAGGCGCGGAAGATTTCCTCCGCCTTCGGTCCCTGGAGGGCGAGGGCGGCACATTCCTCGGAAAGGTTTTCCAGCTTCAGACCGCCGCCGTCCGCGGGCAGATGGGAGCTGAGCCACGCCCAGTCCTCCTCGATCTTGGCGGCGTTGACCACGAGCAGGAAGCGCTCGTCGCCGAACTGATACACGATGAGGTCGTCGATCACGCCGCCGCGCTCGTTGAGCAGGAAGCCGTAGAGGCTCTGGCCGGGGCCGATCTTCCCGAGCTGGTTGGAAAACACGCCGTTGAGCCAAGCCTTCGCGCCCGCGCCGCGCAGGAAGAACTGGCCCATGTGCGAGATGTCGAACACGCCCACCATCGTCCGCACGGCGCGGTGCTCGGCGAGGATGCCCGCCCCGTAGGCCACCGGCATGTGCCAGCCGCCGAACTCCACCATGCGCCCCCCGAGCGAGACGTGGGCGGCGTGGAGCGGCGTGCGCCGCAGCGACGCGGCGGGCGAGGGGGAAGCAGAGGAATCAGCCATGCAAAACGGTGGGGGATCAGAATGGAGGGAGGCAGGAAGGGTGTCAACGCGCCGGGGCCGCCGGTTGACCATGCGGGCAAAGCGGCGACAAGAAAGGCCGCCCGAACTCGGCCGGACCTTTTCTATTCCTCATGCGTTGGCTCGATTCTCTGGAAGTCCGCCTCGGTCGCTTCGCGATTCCGCATCTCACGCGGATCGTCGTGGTGCTGAGCCTGCTCGTGTGGGGGTTGATTCAGGTGAACCCGCGTTTCTTGGAAGCCCTGGTGCTTTGGCCGGCGGCGGTGCGCGAGGGCGAGGTTTGGCGGCTGGTTTCCTTCCTGTTCATCCCGCCGGGAGCCGGCTTCCTCACGCTCTTTTACCTGCTCTTTCTGTGGACGATGGGCGAGGGGCTGGAGGAGGCCTGGGGCAGCTTCAAGGTCAACGTGTTCTACCTCGTGGGAATGATCGGGACCGTGGTGGCCGCGTGGCTCTTCGATGGCGTCGGCACGGCGGCGTATCTGAACCTGTCGCTGAGCTTTGCCTTCGCCACGCTCTACCCGGACTACCCGGTGCTCCTCTTCGTGATCCAGGTGCGGGTGAAGTGGCTGGCGCTGATCAGCGCGGGGTTGCAGGTGGTGGCCTTCGCGCTCGGAAACTGGTCCACGCGGGCGATGATCGTGATCTCGCTGGCCAACTACTTCCTGTTCTTCTGGTCGCACTGGCGCCGGGTAGCTTCCGACCGCGCCTACGCGGCGCGCCGGCGGCGGGAGTTCGAGCGCGCGCAGGGTGGAGCGCTTGGGGCCAAGCCCCCGGAAGAGGCGAACGCGGCCTCGCATACCTGCCACGTGTGCGGCCGCACCGGGATCACGAACCCGGAGCTGGAATTCCGCGTGTCGTCGGTGGACGACGAGGAATACTGCCTCGAGCACCTGCCCAAGCGGCCGGCGCGGGCCTAGAAACCCAGCCCGCCGAGGCCCATGCCGGCGGTGAGGCGCTTCATCTCGGACTCGGCGGCGGTCTTGCCCTCGCGGATGGCTTGGTTGACGCCGCTGAGGATGAGGTCTTGGAGCATCTCCACGTCCTCGGGATCGACCACCTCGCGGGCGATGGTGATGGAGGTCACCTCGCCGCCGCCGTTGGCCGTGACGGTGACCTTTCCACCGCCGACGGAGGCGGTGAAGGTGCGCGCGGCGATCTCGGCCTGGGACTTCACCATCTCGGCCTGCGCCTTCTGCGCCTGGGCGAGCATTTGTTGGATTTGCTTAGGGTTCATGCGGAAGAATTAGCCACGGAGGCACGGAGGGCACGGAGAAGAAATCTTGCGCGGGACCGGGGCGTTGGCCGGGAGATGGAGGAATAAAAAAGCAGCCGGAGTCCTTCTCCGCGTCCTCCGTGCCTCCGTGGCAAAACCCCGCTCAATGGAATTGCGGCTTGGGCGCCGCTGCCGGTTTGAAGTCCACGATCTCGGCCTCGAAGATGTCGAGGGCGCGGCGGATGAGCGGATCGTTTTGCAGGTCGGCGAGCGTGGCGTCGGAGGGCGCAGCAGATGAGCGTGCCGCCGCCGAGGAAGCGGCCGGCGAGGCGGGTGGCTCGATGTCATCGCGCATCTCGACGCGAAGGCGCAGGGGACGACCGGCCAATTCGGAGAGGAGATCCTCCAGGGGCTTGCGCTGATTGTTGGCCCCGAGAGACTCGGCGAGGGCCTTGTCGGCCGGGCCGTAGGCCACCGCCAACTCCCTGGCCGGGGCGGTGTCGGGCTCGAGCGGCACGCCCTTGGCGATCCACCCGGCGATGAGCGGACGCTTGGACTTCATTTCGACAAGCAGGCGCGACCACAGCGTGGCGGCGGTGGGCGCATCAGCCGGAATTTCCTCCGTGGAGACCGGCGCCGGGGGATTTTCGCGGACGGTGGGGGCAGCGGGAGCGGCGGCGACCGGGGCCGCTGGCGGTGGAGCGGCGGCGCTCC
>CALMOL010000259.1 GCA_937871685.1 uncultured Verrucomicrobiota bacterium | reverse complement strand
GCCCGCGCTACCCGTTCCCTCCTGCATTCGCTCAACCCCACTGAAAACTGGTGTAGAGCGATTCTCGTTTGGGTAAGGTGCGAAGTTGTAGAGGCGGCTCTGTCCGCGAATGCGGACGTGTCGCCCGTGGACTCCTCCCAGGTGGCCGCTGCTTCCGTCGGGGCGATCTCGGGCAGATGCGCCATCCAGCGGCCACCACGGAAAAATTAGAGGCGGCACGTCCGCATTCGCGGGCAGAGCCGCCTCTATAACTCGTGGCTCGCCTCATCCCAGCCGCTCGCGGCGGTAGCGGGCAGAGGAGAGCACGGCCTCGCACCAGGCGCGGTTTTCCAGATACCAGGACGCGGTGTTTTCCAGGCCGCTGGCGAGGGTCTCCGTCGGCTGCCAGCCGAGCTCGCGGGTAATCTTGGCGTGGCAGATCGCGTAGCGGCGGTCGTGGCCGGGGCGGTCGCGCACGAAGGTGATGGCTTCGGCGTGCGGCTGGCCGCCGGCGCGCGGCGCGAGGCGATCGAGGGCGGCGCATAGCTCGTGCACCAGCTCCACGTTGGTGCGCTCGGAGTCGCCGCCGACGTTGTAGGTCTCGCCGGGGCGGCCGGCCTCCAGCGCGCGCCACAGGGCGCGGGCGTGATCCTCCACGTGGAGCCAGTCGCGCACGTTCTTGCCGTCGCCGTAGAGGGGGAGCGGGCGGCCGTCGAGCGCGTTGAGGAGCACCAGCGGCAGGAGCTTCTCGGGGAACTGGCGCGGGCCGTAGTTGTTCGAGCAGTTGGTGATGATCACCGGCAGGCCGTGGGTGTGGAACCACGCGCGCGCCAGGTGGTCGGCCGCGGCCTTGGAGGCGGCGTAGGGGGAATTCGGCTGGTGCGGGTGCTCCTCGGTGAAGGCCGGATCGTCCGGGCCGAGCGAGCCATACACCTCGTCGGTCGAGACGTGGACGAAGCGGAACGATGACCGGCCGGCCTGATGGCGGCGCGCGGCCTCGAGCAGGCGCAGCGTGCCGGTGACGTTCGTCTCCACGAAGGGCTCGGCCGAGTCGATTGAGCGGTCCACGTGCGACTCGGCGGCGAAGTGGACCACGGCGTCGAGCTCGTTCTCCGCGAGCAAGCGCGCGACGAGCGGGGCGTCGAGGATGTCGCCGTGGACGAAGGCGTGGCGTGGATCATCCAGCGGCCCGGCGAGATTCTCGCGGTGGCCGGCGTAGGTGAGCTTGTCGAGCGTGACCACGCGCTCGACGCCGGGCCGCGCGAGCGCGAGGCGCACGAAGGCCGAGCCGATGAAGCCCGCGCCGCCGGTGACGAGGAGGCGGCGCGGGGAGAAGGGGGAGTTGGGCATCAAGGGGTTACTTGGGGACGGAAGAAAACGCGGGGCGTTCAAAACTCGAAGCTCGAAGTTCGAAACTCGAAACAAGGCCCGAAAGGCAGAAGCGCCCGAAAGCGGGGACGCGCGGAGACGCGGAGCTTCCGGCGCTTGCCGTTCTTTTCGGCGCTTGTTTCGAGTTTCGAACTTCGAGCTTTGAGTTTTCCTCAGCGCCACTCCCGCAGGGCACGCTCGACGGCCTCGGCCACCGGCGTCATGGCCACGCCGGCGTGGGCGAGCTTGGAGGAATCGAGCACGCAGTTGGAGCGCGGGGTGCGGGCCGCCACGCGCATGAACTCGCCCTCGTCCGAGAAGAAGCTCCAGGACTTTTGGCAGACGCCGGCCCGCTCGATGAGCGCCACCACCTCGCGCGCGGTGATCGCGCTGGGGTTCGTGACATTGTAGGTGCCGAAAGGCGCGCGTCGCTCCCACAGCGCCCAGGTGGCGGCGACGAACTCGTCGAGATGCGAGAGGGAATTGGTCGCGTCGAGCAGGCGCTCGTAGCGCATGAGCTTGGAAAGGTAGTTGCGCGGGCCGTCCTCCCCGTTGAACGGGATGCGCAGGCGCCACACAAAGCACTCCGGCGCGCCGGCCAGGACCTCCTCGCCGAGCGCCTTGCTCCCGGAATACCACGAGCACGGCGGGGAGCGGAAGGTGAAGTTCGGCTCGTCCTCCTCCGTGAAGCCGGCGCCGTCGGGGCGGACGCCGTTGAAGATGCAGCCGCTCGACACGTGGCCCCACGGGATGCCCGCCTGCTCGCACGCCTCGCGCACGCGGCCGGGGAGCACGGCGTTGCCGTCGAGGGTGTCGGCCTTGTGGTCCTCGCACGCGTCCACGTTGGGGCGGCCGGTGTAGCCGGCGGCGTTGAGGAGGAAGGAGGTGCCGGACGCGCGCAACGCGGCGGCCAGCTCTTGCGGTCGCGCGTAATCGAGTTCCGCGCGCGACACGGAGCGATGCGCGATGCCGCGCACGTCGAAGAAGCGCCGGTAGGCCGCGCCGACGTAGCCGGAGCCACCGAGAAGGAAAACCATCAAATTTCGGATTGGGAATTGCGGATTGCGGACTCCCCGGCGCAAAGCGCGCGGTGTCCAAGACTGCGGGCGCTTCGTTTCAATCGGCAATCGGCAATCGGCAATCGGAAATTCAAACTCTCTCCACCTCCGCCTCGATCTGGCCGTGCGGCTCGTCCGTGGGGACGAAGACCTCGCGGCGGTCCTCGATGCCGTAGGGCACGGGATCGAAGGGCAGGTAATGCCGGTTGGGCATCGCGAGGCGCACGCGGGCGACCTCCGGCGCGGCGCCCAGGGCGGCCGTCCCCATGGCGTAGAGCGTGGCCTGGACGGACTCGGAGAACTCGTCGGCGAACACGCGCAGCATGGCGGCGAGAATGGCTTCGTTGGCCTCGCGCCAGCGGTCGCCGGCGGGCGGCTTGGCCCATTCCCAGCGCGAAGTAAGCATCGTGGAGAAGAAGCGGTCGCGCGTCTCGGGGAGCGTGGTCCAGGCGTCGCGCAAAAAGCCGGAGAACGCGGAGCCGGTGGTCTTCAGCAGGCATACGTCCGCCACCCCGGAGGCGAAGGTGGGCGCGCTCTCGCGCGGGACGGTGATCTCGGCGGTCCATCGCTCGCGCTGGCGCTGGAGGAAGGCGTGCGGGTGCGGCGCGCCATCGGCGCCGGGAAGGCGCTCCCACACGGTCTCCTCCAGGCGCACGCGCACGCTGCGCATGGCCGGGCTGCGCCAAAGCAGGTGCCGGCCGACCTGCTCGCCAAACGCCTCGGCGGAAGCGATGCCCTCGCGCGCGGCCAGGGCGAGCACCGAGTTCTTGATGGTGTCGGTGGGCAGCACAGCCGAGTTGTCGCCGGCGGTGAAGGACGTGTCCCAGTCGCCTTCGGAGAGCACCTCCGCGCACAGTTCCGTGATCTCGTGCCGGCCGCCGGCGGGATCGCGCCGGAGGCGGGCGAGGCGAACGCGGGCCTTGCCGTAGCGATTGGATGCGAGGCGGGCCGTCGGCGCGGGAGGAGTGGATGGTGCTTGCACGGAAGGGCGGGAATTTCTACCATCCAATCCTGCCGTCGCGTCGCGGGTCAACCGCGCGGGCAGGTTTTTTCTCCGTGAATCTGTCGTTCCCGCCTCCCGACGAGGCCCTCGAAACCACCTTGCTCCGGCGCTCGGCCGGCGGCGACGGGGCGGCTTTCGGGGAGCTGCATCGCCGCTGGCGGCCGGTGCTGGCGGCGACGGTGCGGCGCATGGTGGGCAGCCCGGAGGAAACCGAGGACGTCGTGCAGGAGACCTTCGTGGCGCTGTGGGAAAAGGCGGAGGGCTTCGATGCGCGCCGCGGCCGGCCGCTGACGTGGGCCATGACGGTGGCGCGCCATCGCGCGGTGGACCGGATGCGTGCCCTGGCCCGGCGCGGACGCCTGCACGAGGAGGCCGAGCGCGAGGC
>CALMOL010000258.1 GCA_937871685.1 uncultured Verrucomicrobiota bacterium | reverse complement strand
CCCCGAAAGCGTCCCGGCGCCTCCCCGGCCTCCGCGCGCGGCCCTCCCACCGCCACCAGCTCACCTCCGCCGGCCGCCCTCAGCCCAAGGCGATGTTCCGCCGCGACACGTCGAGGTAGAGGACGCCCAGCGCCTCCAGCTCGACCAGCGCCGCGTGCACCTCCGTGCCAGTCATCGTCGTGGTCCTGCGTCAAGCCCGAGCCCAGGCCAGATCGTGCTCCATATCTTTCTGTCCGTAGGAGCGAGCCATCTGCCGCTCACGAAGCAGGCGCTCAAAATCAAGGCGAGTCAGGCCAGCCAGCTCGGCCGATTTTCCGGCCGAGAGCCTGCCGCGCGAGTAGAACGCGAGGGAAATTTCCTGCCGCAGTTCCCGGCGCAACTCCTCCTGCGACCACCCCAGAGCGGCCAAAATTGCTTCGGGGATGTCGAACGTGAGTCGCATGGAGACAAGATACCTGACAGGCGGCGAAAAACGCAATTGGCAGGGAAGCGTTGGCAACGCTGGCGGTTATCGTCGGCAGGAAGCCAAGGCAGCCCGCAAAATCCAGTCTCCGCGCCGCCCGAAATTTTGGCTTGCCTCGCCTTCCGCGAATGCGGTTAGATGTCGCCAGTCGCGGTGCATCGGTCGGGTCAGGAACGACCGGGGCGCCGCCCGCGCGTATGCCCTCTCAACCCATCGCCAGCTTCCCCTCGTTCTTCACCTCCGCCACGGGGAACGATGCGCCGTTCGACTATCAGATCCGCCTCGCCTGCGGCGAGCGCGACAGCCGTGCCGACGCGGCTTGGCATGCCTCAGGCAGCGCCTGCGCCTCGCGCCTGATCGACGTGCCCACCGGCTGCGGCAAGACCGCCGCCGTTGTCCTCGCGTGGCTGTGGAACCGCGTCGCCCACCCCAACCCCGCGCACCGCGCGACCTGGCCGCGCCGCCTCGCGTTCTGCCTTCCGATGCGCACGCTCGTCGAGCAAACGGAGGGCGAGGTAAAGAAATGGCTGCTTCGGCTCTATTGGCATCGTCGCCGGGCTGGGATCAACGATGAGGCGACCGCCCGCCTGCGCTGGCTCGCGTTGCATTCGCCCGTCGTCCTGATGGGTGGCGAGGAGCCGAACGGATGGAAAAAGGAATGGGACGTTCATCCCGAGCGCGAGGCCATCCTCATCGGCACGCAGGACATGCTGCTTTCCCGCGCGCTGAACCGCGGCTACGGCATGAACCGCTACCGCTGGCCGATGCATTTTGGGTTGCTGAACAACGATGCGCTGTGGATCATGGACGAGACGCAGTTGATGGGCGTCGGCGTGGAGACCAGCGCGCAGCTCGACGGCTTCCGTCACCAGTCGAAGCTCGGCGCGCCGACGCACGCCTTCACTTGGTGGATGAGCGCCACGCTCTCCGATGCGCAGCTTGCCACGGTTGACCATCCGAAGCCCCCGGAGGGCTGGCCGGTGCATCGCCTGGATGCGCCCGACCTTGCTCCCGGCGCGCCGGCCCGGGTGCGGCGGGAGGCGGTCAAACGGCTGTATCCCGCGGGCGTCAAGCTGGGCGGAGAGGACAAGGCCGATGCCTACGTGAAACGGCTCGCTGGCTTCATCCGAGAGAAACACCAGGATGGCACGCTGACTCTTGTCGTGCTCAACCGCGTCAGCCGCGCCCGCGACGTTTATCGGCAGCTCAGCAAGGAAGGCGTCGGCAAGACGAGGCTCGCGCTGATCCATTCCCGCTTCCGTCCCGACGACCGCCGGAAGCACGAGGAAGTGCTCTTCGCCGAAGATGGCACGGATCGAATCGTCATCGCTACCCAGGCCGTCGAGGCGGGCGTGGATGTGTCCGCCCGCGTGCTCATCACCGAGCTGGCCCCGTGGCCCTCGCTCGTCCAGCGCTTCGGCCGCTGCAACCGGCGCGGCGAATGGAACGACCGCGACGGCGCGGACGTATTTTGGATCGACCTCCGGCCCAAGGACGAGAAGGACGAGGTGCGCTTCCCCTACGATCTGCCCGACTTCGACGAGGCCCGCAAGCGACTCGAATCCCTCACCGAGGCCAGCCCCCGCGCCCTCGCCGGAGTTGCCTACGACCCGCCCGTCATCGTCCGCTCCGTGATCCGCCGCAAGGACCTGCGTGACCTCTTCGACACCACCCCCGACCTCCTCGGCCACGACCTCGACATCTCCCGCTACGTCCGCGACGGCGAGGACACCGACGTGCAGGTGTTCTGGCGCGAAGTCCCCGCCGACCAGCCCGCCCCTCCGCTTGACGAGCCCGACGCGACGCGCCCGGAAATCTGCCGCGTCTCGCTCGGGGACATGCGGAAGTTCCTTAAGAAAAAGCCAAAGCCCCGCGCTTTCGTGTGGGACGCTCTCCACGAGGAATGGATTCCAGCCGGCGAGATCGCTCGCCCCGGCCAGACCTACCTCCTTACCCCCGAGGCCGGCGGCTACGACGACAAGCTCGGCTGGACCGGCGAGCCACTCGGAAAGGGCAGCGTGCTCACTCCGCTCCCTCCACCGCCGGACGACCGCGCCAAGCAAAAAGGATATGGCGGCAACGAGGACACCTTCCTCCGCTACTGGCTGCGCCTGGACCAGCACACGCGCGAAGTCGCGGAAAACGTCGCCGTCTTGGCCGACGCGCTTGCGCTGGGCGAGGCGGAATCCGCCGCCCTGCACGACGCCGCGCTTTGGCACGATCTCGGCAAGGCCCACATCGGCTTCCAGCAGATGCTGCGGGCCGCCGTCAGGGTTGGGGTAGAGGAGGAAGCCTGCCCAGACCCCGCCGCCCTGTGGGCCAAGTCCGCCGGCCGCCTCCGCAAGCGTGTCCAGGGCCGTGACGGCTTTCGCCACGAACTTGCCTCCGCCCTCGCCTGGCTCCAGTCCGCCCCGGCCGGCCTCGCTGCCGAGCGTCGCGACCTCACTGCCTTCCTTATCGCCGCCCACCACGGCAAGGTCCGCCTTTCCATCCGCTCCCTGCCCGACGAGTCACCCGTGACGCTGCGTCCGGACGAGGCAGACCGTCTCCACGCCCGCGGCATTTGGGACGGCGAATGGCTGCCGGCCGAAAACGCCCCGGACATCCAATTGAACGGCTTGGTCGTGAAGCCGCTGCCGCTCGATCTCGGCTACATGAAAATGGGTGACGACGAGAATGGCCGCGGCCCGTCCTGGCTGGCGCGCATGGTCGCCCTGCGCGACTCCCCCGCACTTGGCCCCTTCCGCCTCGCCTACCTGGAAACCCTCCTGCGCGCCGCCGATGGCCTCGCGTCCGCCGGGAAGCTTCTTTCGCCATGAACTCCCACGCTCTCGTATCTCGCGTCGGCGCTTGGTCGGCTGGCCTTGGCTCAGCCGTCAGAAAGCAGCTGCTCGTATCCGTCGTGGGCCCGGATGGCGAACCAATACATCTGGTCGCCCACGAGCCGTCCCACTGCGCGATGGCGATGGTCCACGCGCACCGACCAATACTCGCCCACCTTCTTAAAATGCAGCGAAGGGTGGTGTGGGTCGCGCTGCCAAAGCCGGTAATTCCGCCGCGCCTGCGCCTGCACGCGCTCCGGCAGCCGCGCGAACTCCTCGCGAAAGCTACGGGTGACGGAGGAATTCATCGAGCGGCGTGGTTTCCCCGGCCGCGATTTCATCCTGCGCCCGCGCCCAGGCTTGATCGAGATTCCCGGAGGCAATCTCCTTCTCCAGTTGCTGTTCCCAGGCGGCCTCGCGCCTCGCTTCGATCCAACGGGCTACCTCTTCGAAGTCTTCGGGAGGAAGCTTGGAGAGGGCGGCTTCGATCTCTTGCAACGAGTTCACTCTTGTTAGCTTGCGTCCGACCCAATGAGCTTTCAACCGACAATGGAGCCGCGACTGGGGTCGCGGAAAGGACGGAGTGCTCGCCCGGGACTCGCTTCCGAGCCAATGCTTCAACGGGGCAGACAACGCATCTGAATGTTGCGATTGCAATCACAAGATCGCGCTGGTAATCGTTTATTAGATCGGAAGCAAGCCAAATCTCACATGAGTCTTCTCCTCTTCTCCGGGTGTTCGCCAAATCCTTTGGCGCACTATCTGAAGGCGCTAGGCATCCTGCGCCTTATCGCTGAGCAGTGCGACTCAGTTGCGACGGGCCGGTGGGAACGCGATTCATTCCATCTGCATTCCACCCAGGATCAGAAGGGAATCGTTCACTTCTTCCTGCACGACTATCAGCCCACGTCGGTTATCGCGCCTTGGAATGGGGGCAGCGGGTTCTTCCTGAAGGATAATGATGCGGCGATCACTGCCATTGAGGAGGGCAAGGCTGAGCGCTTTGCCAATTACCGGCTCGCCATCAAGCAGGCGCGGGATGTTCTGCACGCGGCGAAATTGAAGGAAAAGCCGGACAAAGAGGCCAAGGACGATTTGCTCCGCCGCTGCCGGAACACGCTCGATGACCGCGCTGTCGCTTGGTGCGACGCCGCTTTTGTGCTTGGCCAGGACGGCGCTAAATATCCTCCGCTCCTCGGCACGGGCGGCAACGACGGCCGGCTGGAGTTCACCAACAACTTCATGCAGCGCCTCGGCGAGGTCTTCGACCCCGCCACCGGCGAGCCGACCCCCAACTCCGCGGACTGGCTCCTTCAAGCGCTCTTCGCGGAAAACGTCCGCACCGCCGTAAACAAGTCGCCCATCGGCCAGTTCTTCCCCGGCGCGGCCGGCGGGGCCAACGCCACCTCTGGGTTCGACGGCCCCTCCATCGTCAACCCTTGGGACTACATCCTGATGATCGAGGGCGCGCTGCTTTTCGCGGCTTCGTCGTCGAAGAAGCTCGAAAGCGCCGCGCCCGGCAGCCTCATCTACCCATTTTGCGTGCGCCAAGCCGGCGTTGGCTACGGCAGTGCTGCGCTGGCGGACGAGGCCGATGCCCGCGCCGAAATGTGGATGCCACTGTGGGAACGGCCCACCACGCTGGGGGAGTTGTCGGCCATTTTCGGCGAAGGCCGCGCGCAGGTCGGTGGCCGGACCGCGCGCAACGGCGTCGATTTCGCCCGCGCCGTCGTCACGCTCGGCGTGGACCGCGGCATCACCGAGTTCCAGCGCTTCGGCTTCCAGGTCCGCAATGGACTCGCCTATTTTGCCACGCCGTTGGAGCGCTTCCGCGTCCGGCGTAATACCCGCGCGGACTTGCTTACGGATGTGGACGCATGGCTGGATCGCTTCCGATCCAAGGCGACCTCCACCAATCCACCTGCCCCCTCCTCCGCCACACGCGCCCTCCAGAACCTGGAGGCTCGCATTCTAGATCTCTGCCGGGACGAGCGCTCTGCCAACGTGCAGGGTGTCCTCATCGCCCTCGGCCGTTGCGAGGCAGCGATGGCGCGCAGCCTCCGGTGGACGAAGGAGACTGCGTTTCTCCGCCCGATCCCGCTGCTGCGGTCGGAGTGGCTCCGCGCCGCTTGGGAAGGCGGGGAAAACACGGCCGAGCTGCGCCTTGCCGCCTCGCTCGCCTCTCTCATCGGTCGCTACAGCGGTGAATGGTTTTCGATCCGCAGCCACCTGGAGCCGGTCGAGTCCTTCGGCGGGCCGTCGCGCCCCTTCTTCCGGTGGATGGATCATCCCGGCAATGAGGTCGTCTGGCACGACGGCGACCCCGTGGACGCGCTCAACGCCGTCCTCGCCCGCCGCATCGTCCGCGCCGTGCAAACCGAGTCGGCCCATAACCTGCCGGACACCTCACGCGTGCCGGCCACCTTCGCGGACTTGGCTGCCTTCATCGAGGGCGACACGGATGACCAGCTTCTCGCCGATCTTCTGCTCGGCCTGAGCCTGCTCGATTGGACCAAGGTTCGCCCCGAGGACCATCCGTCCCGGTCCGCCGAGGACCGGGCCGTGCCCAGCTCCCTTTACGCCCTGCTCAAGCTTTGCTTCCAGCGCACCCCGCCCGACGAGCGGTCGGGAGCGCTCGTCGCCGGCATCCACCGCCGCGCCGCGCGGGGCGATGGCTTGGAAGCCTCCCGGCTGGCCGCGCGCCGCCTGCGCGCCTCCGGCTTCCCACCCGCCGTGGACTTCATCTCCATGGATGGCGAGCCTGTCCAGCGCACAGCCGCGGCGCTGCTCTTTCCGTTAGGACCGTGGCAGCTCACCCAACTCCGTCGCGCCGTGCTTCGACACGAGGCTGAGGATGCCCGGACCAAACCCGTTCTTTCCGTTCCTACCCCTGCCTGATCCTCCCATGCCCACCAAGCTCCCCTTCGGCTCCCTCACCGACCAGCTTCGCCTGCTCATAGAGACCAAGCTCCATCCTCTGGCCGGCACGCGCTTCCAGCCCACGGGATTCCCCGACCTCGGCGCCGCCACCTACCGCCTGCCCGACGGCAAAACCGAGATGCTCCTCGTCGAGTCCGCGCAGAGCATGGCCAACCGCCTCGAGAACGTCTGCTGGGATACTGTCGCCAACGATTGGACGCCGCCCCTGCGCGGCCTGCCCCTGGTAGCCGTGAAAGACAAGAACGGCGAGCCGTTGACCAACTCTCTCTTGGAAGCCCATCGCCTCAACAGCCCCTACATTCTCGAAGGCAAGGACAAGTCCTTCCTCGAAAAGCTCAAGGCCGAGCTGGCCACCGGCGAGAAGACGCCCGTGGATCTCAAGAAACTCACCCGCGCCCTGCTGAAATACGATGCGAACTCTCTCCTCCACGGCGTCTTCCTCGCCAAGAGCGAGATCGCTGGCGGTCGGATGCGCCTGCCGCGTGCCCTCACCGCCTTCATCGAGGCCAAGGACATCACCCGCGCGGCCAGCGGCGGCGTGAAGAATGATCACGTCCATCCTGGCGGCGACGCGAAGAAGGGCTTTGGCAACGTCCCCTTCCACCGAGAGGAATTTTGCGGCTCCATCACCGCGTATTTCAACCTCGACCTCGCCCTCATTCGCGGGTTTGGGCTGGGGGAGGACGCGGAGCGGATGCTCATCGCCCTCGCGCTCTACAAGATTCGCCGCTTCCTGCTCCATGGCCTCCGCTTGCGCACCGCCTGCGACTTGGAGTTGGACGGCGAGGGCGACGCGGGCCTCACCGTTAAGCGACCGACCGGCGGCGCGTTCGCCTTGCCGTCGCTTGCCGATTTGGAGGCGGAATTGCCCGCCCTCATTCAGTCCGCCGCGTCGGGCTTTGCCCAGCCCGCGCGCACCGTCGTCACTTACGAGGAATAAGCGGCGGCCATGACCGTTATCTCGCTCAAGTTCCCCGCCGGGCGCTTCCACGCCACGCCTTGGGGCCGTCACGTCAACGAGGGTGCCGTCGAGTGGCCGCCTTCGCCGTGGCGCTTCTTGCGCGCGCTCGTGGCCACATGGCATTTGAAGCCGCCGGCCGAGGTGTCCGAAGCGCTCCTGCGCCGGCTACTTGACCGTCTGGCCAGCGCGACCCCGGCCTACGCTCTGCCGCCAGCCAGCCTTGGGCACACGCGGCATTACCTGCCTTTCAACGAGGGGAAGAACGAGAAGACCACCAAGGTCTTCGACACCTTCGTCCACGTTCCCAAGGACAAAGAGGTGCTCATCCAATGGCCAGTGAATTTGGAGTCGGACGAACGCGCCGCGCTCGCGGCCCTACTGCCGCGCCTTGGATACTTCGGCCGGGCGGAAAGCCTCGTCGATGCCGCGCTGCTCCCGGCCAGGGTCGATGCGCCGGCAACCAACGCTGCGCCGCAGTCGGATAGCGCCCCGCTGCCCGAATGCTCCGAGCTAGTCCGCTTGCTCGCGCCCATGACGCCGGGCGATTATACCCGCTGGCGCGAGGGCTACTTGGCCGCCGCGAACCAGCTTGCCGCCGAGCCGCCGGAAAAAGAAAAGAAGAAGCCCAAGGCCCGCGCCATCAAGGCGAAGGCCGCGGAGCCGCCGGCCGCTCTCTTCGCTGCCCTGCATGCCGATACCGGTGAGCTCCAGGCCGCCGGCTGGGCACTGCCGCCTGGCTCGCAAATGCTGGCCTACGCGCGGCCAGAGCGGGCCTTCGCCATCGCCGCCGCTCCCCGCCGCCCGCCCGCCGCGGAGAAGATGCCGCCCACGGTGGCTCGCTTTGCCATTGCCAGCGCCGTGCTGCCGTTGATCACCGCCGCCGTGTCTGTGGGGGATCGCGTCCATCAGTCTCTCGTTTCCCGCTCCGTGCAATCCGTCTTCACCGGGTGCGACGAGGCGGGCGCTCCGCTACGTGAGCAGCATCGCCACGCCGCCATGCTGTCGGAGTGCGTGCTGCCCGAAGACCGCATTCGCTTCCTCACCGTCCACGCGCCCGGCGGCTTCGACGCGGACGCCCGGTGCGCGCTCGCCGGCCTGAATCGCGTGTGGGGCCACGGCGGGCATGACCTTCAGCTTGTCCTCCTTGGCTTCGGCCAGCCGGCGGACTTCGCCGGCCACAACACCGAGGCTGGCCAGTCCCGCATCCTGGGCGAGGGGACGGAGTGGGTCTCGCTCACCCCCTTTGTGCCGACGCGTCACGGCAAGCGCCGCCGCACCGGCGAGCCGAAGCTAGACGAGCACGGCGACCAGATCGGTGGTCCGCGGCACGACTTGCGCCGCTTGCTACGGCTGCTTGGCCCGGCATACGAGCCTCTTTCCATCGAGAACGAGGATCATCCTCCCACGCGCCGCCCACTGCGCTGGCTCCAGTTCCAGCGTCGCCGGGCCAATGGCGACGGGGCGCGGGGAGGGGACTTCGGCTTCGGCTTTCGTGTGCGATTCGCCGCCCCGGTGCAGGGGCCTCTGGCTGTCGGATACGGCGCGCATTTCGGGTTGGGATTGTTTGTTCCGGCGGATGCCCGGGTTCGCGCATGAAGCTCGCTGATTTCCTCCCGCCACCCTCGCCCGGCTCAAGGCGCGGCGCTGGGACCGCATCATCGAGAAGCACGAGGGGCCGTGGCGTTGGGAGAGCATGCTGAAATACTCCGACCTGGAGTTCCGCCGCGTCGGCGCGCACGACTGCTGCTGCCGATTCCGCGCGAGAACCATCCCAACGTGACCGTCCTCCGCTGCATCGAGGCGGCGGATGGCTCGGCGCTCACGGTGTTCCTCAAGGACACGACGCACGTGCCGCGCGCCGAGGACGAGCGTTTCGCGGCCGGGTTCCTCGCGGTGTGCGAGCGGATGCCCGGTGAGTCGTTCTTCGTCGCCTCGGTCTATCACGAGTGGTTCATCCTGGACCCCTTTGGGCGGGAAGAGGCTTAAACGCTTGGTATGAACTTGGTCTGGCGGCGAGGAGGGGGAGCTTCCGTGAACCACGCCGAAGCATTTTGGTTCGCCGCAGGGGCAAACCCTTTTCGCGCGAAGGCTTCCCAGCCTCGTCAGCGGGTGCGCTCGGCACGCTGGGGCGGTGGCTACTGGGACCGCCGGCATCCCTGCCGGCCGGGATCTTCCGGGCATCTGACTTCTCCCTTTCGGGCTTCTGCAAGTCGCGGAAGGCAAAGCATCCGTCCGGGAGCCCGAGAATCCAGGTGCCCTGGAAGGACCCTGCCGGCAGGGATGCCAGCGGTCCCAGTCGGGACCGCGCCGGGCAAAAGTGGGAGCACGCCTTTTCCGCGACGGCCCGCTCGTGTGCTTGTGAAGCGCGGAGTCGAGGGTTTCAGGCTGGGCCACGCTCAACCCACGGCATATCACCCCAAGCGTTTAATAAAATTGTCTTGGCAGACCGCGGCGTTGGTGTTGGAATCGGCACGGCTCGCCCCGCGGTTTCCGGCCGGTGGGGCGGGCCAGCGCCGGGTGCGACGCCTTGTGGTCTGCGTGCGCCCGGTGGGTTGGCGTCGGCCGGGATTGGTCCATCGCTCCCTTCGTCGTCCCATGCGCCTATCTCCTTCCGCCTCGTCCGGCTCGCCCGAGGAACAGCCGGATCTCTTTCCCGCCGTTCCCGCGCCGGCCCCGCCCGGCGCGGATGCGCCGCCGCCCGCGGAGGTGCAGCTCGACCTCGAGTCGGCCGCCGGGGCGCCGCGCCGGCCGGTGCTCCGCTCGCGTCCCGCGGACTTCGAGGCGGCGGCGCCGCTACAGGTCGCGCCGGCCTTGGGCGAGG
>CALMOL010000257.1:969-7491 GCA_937871685.1 uncultured Verrucomicrobiota bacterium | reverse complement strand
CCGCGCTGGGCAAGATCATCGGCGGCGGATTTCCCATTGGCGCCGTCGCCGGCCCGAAGGGTGACGCGCGAGAGCGTGAGGGTCGCGCTCCGCGCCACCACGGCGTAGCTGCCGCGGCCGGCGGTGGCGGTGGCCGCCTCGATGACCACGTCGGCGAGCTCGGCGGGCGACGTCAGGCTTGCCGCAAGCACGGCGATGGCCTGCCCGTCGAGCGATCCATTGCCTTGAATGATGACCGCGTGCCCAGCGGCGGTGCGCGGCGCGCGAATCCAGTTCACGTCGTAGCCGCCGTAGAGCGAGACGCCGCCCGGCATCTGCACCGACTCGTGGTAGGTGCCGGCGGCGATGCAGACCTGGGTGCGGCCGGCGCTCGCGGCGACTTGCGTGCCGAAGGAAATGGTCTTCACCGGCTGGTCGGGCGTGAGGCCGCGCCCGGCGCCGTCCGTGCCCGTGGCGGCGGAGACGAAGACGGCCGCGGCCAGCGACCCGTCAAACTCGTCGCAGTCCACGTCGGCGAAGAGGCCGTCGGGGAGATCAACGGCATTCGGGTCGCAGTCGCACCGCAGGCGGAAGAAGAGCTTGGGAGCGGCGGAGGAAACCGCGACCTGGAAGCGGTTGCCGCTGAGGACGGGCGCGTCGGGGACGGGCGTCCAGGTCCCGGTGGCGAGGTCACTCGTGACTTCCAGGCGGTTGCTGCTCTGCGCGATGTATCCCGGCCAGGAGGCCAAGTATTGCTGCGGCCCGGTGGCGATCACGGTGAGCCGGGGAGGCGACGCCGCGTCCCCGAGCAGGGTGGGAATGACCAGGAGCGCGAGGCCGGCGAGGCCGCGCAGGAAACGGGTTCGCGTCTTCATGGCGATGGTTCCGACGGCATGGTCGGCACGGCCAAATTTGGCGCAAGCAACAATTGCTGGTCGCCGGAGAGGCCGCGTGACCGGTTCTCCACGCTTGGCCGGGCTTGACGCGTCGCGTAGCATGGCGGCATGACGCGACCCGTCCAAAATGCCTGGCGATTGCTTGCGGCGCTGTTCGTGTTCGCCGCGCCCGCGATGGCGGCCGATGCGTTCGGCCAGGAACAGAAGTTTCATGTGAGCGCGGGCCGCTTCCGCCGTTCCTTTGAT
This sequence comes from uncultured Verrucomicrobiota bacterium, assembly GCA_937871685.1. Classification (GTDB taxonomy): domain Bacteria; phylum Verrucomicrobiota; class Verrucomicrobiia; order Chthoniobacterales; family SZAS-18; genus SZAS-18. Next base: position 6,370 of record CALMOL010000257.1, on the reverse strand, counting down.
TGCGGGCCAAGCGTCGTTTCCGACTCCATCGAGCGCGGGACGCTCCTCGCCGACGTGCAGCGCGGGCCGGACCGCTGGCTGCTCCTCTCGTATTGGGAGCCTTCCAATCCGGCCCATCCCAACAGCTTCTGCGGCGGCGGCCGGGAGACCTTCCTCCTGTGGCTGCACGTTCGCGCCAACACCGTCCTCGCCACGCAGTCGGAGCTTTACGCCTCCTGCCGGCAAGGCATCGAGGGCGGCCGGCCGAAGTGGTCGGGCCAGCATTGCTCCGTGGCCTTCCGGCGCACCGAGGAGGAGCCCGCGTCCGAGAAGCGGGTGGACGTCCGCACCACCGTCCTCTTTGACCGGCAGGCGCCCGAGAAGGGGCTCCAGGTCAACCGGCTGCCGCCCGCGAAGCCGGAATGACCGGCGGCGCCGCCGCGCGCCGTCATAGGGCTTGCGCCGCGGCCCCGCGCCGCGCCTCGTCTCGGGCATGGACCTCCAGCTCACCGACAAGACCGCCCTCGTTTCCGGCTCCACCAAGGGGATCGGCTTCGCCATCGCCCAGCGCCTCGCGACGGAGGGCGCGCGCGTGATCGTGAACGGCCGCTCGGATGGCGCCGTGGCCGACGCGATCAAGCAGATCCAAGGCGCCGCGCCGAAGGCGAAGGTCGAGGGCTTCGCGGGCGATCTTTCCGACGCCGGCGCGGTGGAAAAGCTGCTCAAGCGCTTCCCCGCGGTGGACATCCTCGTGAACAACCTCGGCATCTTCGAGCCGAAGCCCTTCGACGAGATCCCCGACGAGGACTGGCGCCGCTTCTTCGAGGTGAACGTGCTGAGCGGCGTGCGCCTTTCCCGCGCGTATGTGAAAGGCATGAAGACGAGCGGGTGGGGGCGCGTGGTCTTCATCTCGAGCGAGAGCGGCATCCAGATCCCGCTGGAGATGATCCACTACGGCACCACGAAGACCGCGCAGCTCGCCGTGTCGCGCGGCCTGGCCGAGGCGTGCGCCGGCACCGGCGTGACGGTGAACTCCGTGCTGCCGGGGCCGACGCGCTCGGCCGGCGTGGAGGAGTTCGTCGGCAAGCTGAGCGCCGGGAAGTCGTTCGGCGAGTTCGAGAAGGAGTTCTTCGCGACCGTGCGCCCCAGCTCGCTCATCAAGCGCTTCGCCACGACGGAAGAGGTGGCCGACCTGGTGGCCTTCGTGTGCAGCCCGCTGGCCTCCGCCGTCACCGGCGCGGCCCTGCGCGTGGACGGCGGCGTGGTGCGGGCGTGCTTTTGACCGCGCCCGGCGTGACGCGAGACTTGGCTGGGACGGGGGTCGCGGAGGATTGACTCGGGTGCTAGCTTCGTTGCGCAGCCGACCGGTTAGACCCCCGGTCCCGGGTGGCCCCCGGTCGCTGCCTCGCCACCATGAAGCTCCCGTCCTGGCTCCTTGTCCCTTGCCTCGTCTTCGCCGCCGCCTCGGCCGAGGGTGCCGCGCTCACCTTCACCCCCACCGGCTCGCTGACCGCGGGGCGGCAGAACCACACCGCCACCCTCCTGGCCGACGGCCGGGTGCTCGTGGCTGGCGGCATGGGCGACGCGGGCGCGCTCAACAGCGCCGAGCTCTACAACCCCGAGGCCGGGCGCTGGACGCCCGCCGGCGCGCTCACGGGGGCGCGGCAGAATCACACCGCCACGCCGCTGCCCAACGGCAAAATCCTTGTCGCCGGCGGCAGCGCGGCGGCGAACAGTTCCTTGCTGAGCGCCGAACTCTATGACCCGGCGACAAACTCTTGGACGGGCACCGGCATGCTCAAGGCGGCCCGCCGCTTTCACACCGCCACGCTGCTGGCCAATGGGACCGTGCTCGTCGCCGGCGGCATCACCAGCGGTTCCACGGGCGTCACGTCGGCGGAGATTTACGACCCGGCCACCGGCGCGTGGGCGTTCGTCGGCTCGATGAACAACCCGCGCCGAAGCCACGCCGCCGCGCTGCTGGCCGGCGGCAAGGTGCTTGTCGCCGGGGGTGCGAGCAGCGGCGGCAACGCCGTTGCGACGTCGGAAGTCTTCGATCCGGCAACCAACGCGTGGACGACCACGGCCGGCCCGCTCAGCGCGCCTCGCTCCAGCCATACGCTCACGTTGCTGCCCAGTGGCAAGGCGCTCGCGGTCGGGGGCTTCACCGGCTCGAGCATCACGAAGAGCGCCGAGCTTTACGACCCCGCCACCGACGCGTGGAGCTTGGCTGGCATGCTCACGGCCGGGCGCCAGCTGCACACGGCCACGCTGCTGCCCAGCGGCAAGGTGCTGGCCGCCGGTGGCTCTGGGTCGCCCGGGCTCAACTCGGCCGAGATCTATGATCCGCTGGCCAACGCCTGGGTTTCGACCAACAACACGCTGCAGCCCAGCGGGCGCGGCGGACACACGGCCACGCTGCTCCCTGGCGGGATCGTGCTCCTCGCGGGCGGCAACAGCACCAGCGCGCTCGCCACGGCGGAAACTTTCGATTCCACCGACGCGGCGCTGGGCGGCACCGGCAGTCTGACCACGCGGCGCGCTTTCTTCACCGCCACGCGCCTGCTCGACGGGCGGGTGCTCGTCGCGGGCGGAAACGACGCCCTCACCGGCGCGGTGACCCGCAGCGCGGAGATTTACGACCCGTTCCTCGGCACCTGGACCGACACCGGCTTCCTTTCGGTCGCGCGCGACCGTCACACCGCCACGCTCCTGCCGAGCGGCCGGGTGCTGGTCGCGGGCGGTTCCGCGGGCGGCAGCGACCTTCCGCCCATCAACAGCGCGGAAATTTATGATCCCGCCACCGGCGCGTGGACGCCCGCGACGGCCCTCGGCACTGCGCGCTGGGGCCACACGGCCACGCTGCTGGGGAATGACCGGGTGCTCTTTGCCGGCGGGTTTGGTTCCTCTTCGTTCGGCCTGGCAGCGCTCGGGAGCGCGGAAGTCCACGATCCGGTCGCCGGCACCCGGGTCGATACCGGCGCGATGTTTTACGCCTGCGTCGGCCACACGGCCACGCTGCTGCCCGATGGTCGGGTGCTCGTCGCGGGCGGCCGGGTCTTCTTCGCCGCGCGGGACTGCCAGATCTACCAGCCGGCCACCGGCGCGTGGAGCGACACGGGCAAGCTGGGCGAGGCGCGCTCCGACCACGCGGCCACGCTGCTGCCCTCCGGCAAAGTGCTCGTCACCGGCGGGTCCAACGGCAACAACAACGTCACCTCCGGCGTGGAAACCTATGATCTCGCCACCGCAAGCTGGGCCGGAATCGGCAATCTCGATGTTCCCCGCCGCATGCACGCGGCGACGCTCTTGTCTGACGGCCGGGTGCTCGTGGTGGGCGGGGAGAACAGCGGCGCGACGACGGCCCTGGTTTACGATCCGGTGCGCGCCACGGGGCTTTCCGGCGGCTCCCTCGGCGGAACGAGGCATGCGCACGCGGCCGTTTTCCTCCTTTCTGGCAAGGTGCTCGTGGTGGGCGGCCTGGACGTCAACAATGTCGCCCTCGCGACCGCGGGTCTCTTCGACGCGGGCTACGGCTACGCCTCGGGCAGCCGGCCGCAGATCACCGGCGCGCCGATCGAGATCGCCCGCAACGGCTCGTTTGAGCTGACCGGCGTTCGCTTCCGGGGGATCTCCGGCGCGAGCAGCGGCGGCGCTTCCGATTCCCCGACAAACTACCCGGGGGTGCAGCTCCGCTCGGCGGCCAACGACCAGGTCGCCTTTCTCCGCTCCAACCCCGCGGCCGCGTGGTCGGCCACGTCGTTTGCTTCGGCGCCGCTTGCTGGCTTCGCGTCCGGTCCGGCGATCGTCACCGTATTCGCCAACGGCATCCCCAGCGCGGCCGTCAGCCTGCGCATCCGGGCCAACGCCACGGCGAACAACCCAAGTCTGCTCAGCGTGGCGCGCGAGCCCGGCGGCACCCGCGTGCGCTGGCGCGACCTCGCGATCGGCACGGCCTACGCCGTCGAGTATTCCGGCAACCTCGCCGGCGCGTGGCAACGCTTCGCCGACGCGGTGTCGGCCGACCCGGGCGGCGTCATCGACTTCCTCGACCCGACTCAGCCCGCGCCGTCCCAGCGATTCTACCGCCTGGTCACCCCGCCGTGAAGCGTGCAATCTTCGCGGCGGCCTCTCGCTGGGGGATACCACTGGCCAACCGGTCAGCCCAGAATGATTCTCCGGCATGCCCCCTCCCATCGTCCCCTGTCTGTGGTTTGACCACGAAGCCGAAGAAGCCGCCCGCTTTTACACGTCCGTCTTCCCGGACGGAAAGATGCGCGCCATCTCGCGCTATCCCGATGCCGGCCAGGAAAATCACGGCCGGAAGGCCGGCTCGGTGATGACGGTGGAATTCGAGCTGAACGGCCAGACCTTCACCGCGCTGAACGGCGGGCCGCAGTTCCGGTTCACCGAGGCGGTCTCCCTCCAAGTCCCGTGCGCCACGCAGGAGGAGATCGACCACTACTGGGAGAAGCTCGGGGCCGGCGGCGACCCGGACGCGCAGCAGTGCGGCTGGCTGAAGGACCGCTTCGGCCTCTCCTGGCAGATCTTTCCCGCGCGGATCATGGAGATGCTGAATGGCCCCGACGGGGCCGGGCGCACGCGCGCCTTCCAGGCCATGTGCGAGATGAAGAAGATGGACCTCGCCGCCCTCGAGCGCGCGTTCCGCGGGGAGTGAGGGCCGGCTTGGCGCGGGCTGCCGAGCTTGACGCCCCATGGGCGCGCGCATCATCCTCGCCCGATGAGCGCCGCCACTGTCCCCGCCCGCGAGGAAAGCAACGCCTTCGCCCGCTTCGGCTCGCGCCTGGCGGACTGGGTGGAGCGATGGTTCCCGGACGCCTTCGTCTTCGCGCTGGCCGCGGTGGTGATCGTGTTTGTCGGCGGCCTGCTCGCCAAGAGCACGCCGGAGCAGATGGTGAAATACTTCGGCGACGGGTTCTGGACGCTCATCCCGTTCACGATGCAGATGACGATCCTCATCATCGGCGGCTACGTGGTGGCCACCTCGCCGCCGGTGAAGCGGGTGATCAACCTGATTTGCTCGCGCCAATATTCCTCGCGCGGCGCGGTGGCGTGGGTGGCGTTCTTCTCGATGGCCACCTCGCTGCTGTCCTACGGGTTCTCGCTCGTGTTCTCCGGGCTGCTCGTGCGCGAGCTGCTGCGGCGCAACCCGCACGTGGACTACCGCGCGGCCGGCGCGGCGGGCTACCTCGGCCTGGGCAGCATCTGGGCGCTGGGCTTGTCGTCCTCGGCCGCGCTGATGATGGGCACGAAGCAATCCGTGCCGCCCGCGCTGCTGAAGATTTCCGGCGTGATCCCGCTGAGCGCCACGATCTTCACCTGGCAGAACGCGCTGGTGATCGCGATCCTCTTCGTGGTCTCGATCTGGGTCGCCTGGGCCTCGGCGCCCACCGGCGCGAAC
>CALMOL010000257.1:0-959 GCA_937871685.1 uncultured Verrucomicrobiota bacterium | reverse complement strand
CCCGGGGGCTCCCGCGCGCCCGCCCGCGTCGGGGGCCGCCTCCGCCCCCCCCCGGCCCGCGCCCGCGGCGGAGGCGACGGCCGAGCGCAAGCCGGGCGAGTGGCTGGAGCACTCGCCGCTGCTCACGATCCTCATCTGCGCGATCGGGTTTTGGTATCTCGCGCAGGTGGCCATCGCCAAGGGCGTCTCGGCGGCGCTGGACCTGAACACCTACAACCTCGCCTTCCTCATGCTCGGCATGCTGCTGCACTGGCGGCCGCGCTCCTTCCTGCGGGCGGTGTCGGACTCGGTGCCCTCGACGGCCGGCGTGCTGGTGCAGTTTCCGTTCTACGCGGGCATCGTGGGAATGATCACCGGCTCGGCGATCACGAAGATCCTCGCGGACTTCTTCGTGAGCATCTCCACGCACGACACGCTCTCGGTGATCGTGGGCGTGTATTCGGCGATCCTCGGCCTCTTCATCCCGTCCGGCGGCGGCAAGTGGGTGGTGGAGGCGCCCTACGTCCTCGCCGCGGCGAACGACCACCAGGTCCACCTCGGCTGGATCGTGCAGGTGTATAACATCGCCGAGGCGCTGCCGAACTTGGTGAACCCGTTCTGGATGCTGCCGATCCTCGGCGTGCTGCGCGTGCGGGCGCGCGAGCTGATGGGCTACTCGGTGCTCCAGTTGCTGATCCACACGCCCATCGTGCTCATCCTTTGCTACGTGCTCGCGAAGACCTTCGCGTATGTGCCGCCGGTGATCCCGCCGTGATCGACTTCCCCCCCTCCGCGGCGCTTGCGTGGGGGCGATTGCCGCTGAGCATCGGGGGATGCGCTTGATCTCCCGAATCCTGTCCCTCGCGCTGGCCGCGTCCGGCGCGCTGGCTTGTCCGCTCGCCGCGCAGACCGGCCCGCCCGCGCCCCCCCCTCCCGCGGCGCCGCAGCCCACCCTCCCCCAGCCGCCGGAATTGGACCGC
>CALMOL010000256.1:575-9540 GCA_937871685.1 uncultured Verrucomicrobiota bacterium | reverse complement strand
CGCCCTCCCCGGCTCGCCCCAAAACCCCCCGCCCCCCCCCGGGGGCCGCCCCCAACGGCCCCCCCCCGCTTCTGTTGGCGTGGGCTTCGGTTGCGCTGGCTCGGAGCTGGATGTTTCACCTGCTCCGTCGCGCGAGCGCTCGATCTCTGGAACTTCCTGATCCATTTGGCCTCGAACAAGAAGCGCCGCCGGACTTTCGAGACGTGCGCCGGCCGGCGATGCCTTCCTCGATCTCAACGAAGGCGCCGCAGGCGGTGAGGTTGTGCACCTTCCCCTTGATCTGCTTACCCACCGGGCAGCGCTGATGAGGGAGGCGCGTGAACTCGCGCGCGGGGGTTGATCGGGGCCGGCGCGAATGGAGGCGGCTCACCCCAGCAGGTCGCCGTAGCGCTCGCGGGCCAGCGCCTCGCAAGCGGCGGTCACGGCGCAAGGGTCGGGCAGGGTCAGGGCGTGCTGGGCCAGGGCGCGGCACTCGGCCATGTCGAGGCTTTGCACGGCACGCTTGATGCGCGGCACCATCAGCGAGGCGGCGCTCAGCTCGTCGAGCCCGAGCCCGAGGAGAAGCGGCACCATCGCGAGGTCGGACGCCATCTCGCCGCAAAGGCCCACCCACAGGCCAGCCTCGTGACCGGCGTCGGCCACGAGGCGGATCAGGCGGATCACGGCCGGGTGCGCGTGGTCGTGGAGGGCGGCGACGCCCTCGTTGAGCCGATCCACGGCGAGGGTGTATTGCGTGAGGTCGTTGGTGCCGATGGAGAAGAATTGGATGCCCTCGCGCGCGAGGTCCGCGGCGCACAGGGCGGCGGCGGGCACCTCGATCATGATGCCGACTTCCATCTTTTCGTCGAAGGAGCGGCCCTCGGCGCGCAACTCGCCGCGGCATTCCTCCAGGAGCTGCATCGCGTGGCGCAGCTCGGCCACGCCCGAGATCATCGGAAACATCATTTTCACCTCGCCCACGGCGCTCGCCCGCAGGATGGCGCGCATCTGCGTGCGGAACATCTCGCGCCGCTCCAGGGCGAGGCGGATGCCGCGCAGGCCGAGGAACGGATTGGACTCCGCGGGCTGGTCGAGGCAGTCGAGCGGCTTGTCGCCCCCCACGTCGAGCGTGCGGATGATGACGCCGTGGGGCTTCACGGCCTCGGCCACGCGGGCGTAGTTCTCGAATTGCGCCTCCTCGTCCGGCAGCGCGTCATGCTGGAAGAAGAACACCTCGGTGCGGTAAAGGCCCACGCCCTCCGCGCCGCACATGGAGATGAGCGGGAGGTCGTCGCAAAGGGCCAGGTTGGACGAGAGGACGAGGTGGCGGCCGTCGCGCGTGGTGGAAGCGGTTTCGCGCAGGGCGTTGAGGTCCTCCTCTGCCTGGGCGCGGCGGCGCTCGAACTCGTCGTATTCCTGGAGCGTGCCGGGCAGCGGATCGACGATGACGAGCCCCCGCCAGCCATCGACGAGGATCTCGGCGCCCGTCTCGATGGCGCCGTCAATCTTGGCCAGGCCGCTCACGGCGGGCAGGCCGAGGGAGCGGGCGAGGATGGCGGTGTGGGCGTTCTTGGAGCCGACCTCGGTGAGGAAGCCGCGCACGAACTCGCGCGGGAGCTGCGCGGTGTCCGAGGGCGTGAGGTGGTGCGCCACGAGGATGTGCTCGGCGTGGATCAAGCCCAGGCCAGGATGCGAGCGGCCGGAAAGGTTTTGGAGGAGGCGGCGCGCCACGTCGAGGATATCGGCCGCGCGCTCGGACAGGTAGGAGTCCTTCAGGCGCGACATCTCGTCGGCGAGGCGGTGCGCGGTGCGGTGAACGGCAAACTCGACGTTCACGCGCTCGTCCTGCACGGCGCGCACCACCTCGTCGAGCAGGAGGGGATCCTCCAGCACGAGAAGGTGCGCGTCGAAGATGACGGCTTCCTTGGCGCCGATGGCGCCCGTGAGGCGCTCCTGGATCTCGGTGAGCTGGGCCCGCGTCTGGGCGATGGCCTTCTCCAGGCGGCCGATTTCCTCCTCGGCGCGTCCCTCGGGGAGGGGATAGCTCGGCACCTCATCGTGCGCCGGCCGGTGGACGTAGGCCATGCCGCGGGCGACGCCCGGCGAGACGCCCTGCCCCTGGAAACGGCGTTCTTCGCGAGGTGAGGAGGCCATGGTTTGGCCCCGAACAGAATCGCTCACACTTCCTCGTCAAAGCGCCTTTCGATCAGCGCGGCCAGCTCGTCGAGCGCGCGCTCGGCGTCGGAGCCCTCGGCCGTCACGCGAATCACGGTGCCGTTGCCGGCGGCGAGCATCATGAGGCCCATGATGCTCTTGCCGTTGACCTGCTCGCCATCCTTCTCCACGGAAATCTCGGCCTTGTAGCGCGAGGTGGCCTTCACGAAGCGCGCGCAAGGCCGGGCGTGCAGGCCCAGGCGATTGCCGATCGTGAATTCGCGCGAGAGCTTCTGGCCAGAGGAGCCAGCGGCAGCGGGGCGGCGGTTCAGCAGGGACATGGGGCAGGGGAACGAAGCGCGAAAAACCGAAACAAGCGAGGAAAGAACGGAAAGCGAGAAACGAAGCCGGCAGAATGCGCGTCTTCCGGGATGCCTTCGGCTTTCCCGACCCCGGCGCTTGCGTCAAACTTCGAATTTCAAGCCCCGGGCGCTTCCTCCGTCGGGTTCATCCGGGCAAGAAGGCGGCGGTTGAACTCCTTGGCCGCGTCGTGCCCGAGACGCTTGAGCTTCTGGTCCAGCGCGGCCACTTCCACCAGGCGCGCCATGTCGCGCCCCGGCCGCACCGGGATGGTGAGATGGGGCACGGAGATGCCGAGCAGGGTGTAGTTGTCCTGGTCAAGGCCGATCCGGTCCACCTCCTCGCACTCCTGCCAGTCCTTGAGCGTGACGACGAGGTCCAGGCGCTTTTCCTCGCGGATGGCGCCCACGCCGAAGATCTCCAGGATGTTCAGGATGCCCACGCCACGGATTTCCATGTGGTTGCGCGTGGACGGCGGCGAGGTGCCGATCAACTCGCGATGCTCGTAGGCGCGCAGGCGCGTCACGTCGTCGGAGACCAGCGAGTGGCCGCGCTCGATGAGTCCGAGCACGGCCTCGCTCTTGCCGATGCCGCTGGCGCCGCGCAGCAGCACGCCCGTGCCGAGGATGTCCACCATGCAGCCGTGCTCGAGCGTGCTGGGGGCGAAGTCGTTCTCCAACGCGATGGTGGCGGCGTTCACGAAGAGCTTCGTGATCATCGGCGTGCGAAACACGGCCAGGCGCGCCACGCGCGCCTCGTCGAGCAGGGCCGGCGGGATCACCGCGGAGCGCGAGAACACCGCGCAAGGGATATGGAGGCGGCAAAGGTCATGGAAGCGCGCGCGCACCTCGTCCTCCGGGAGCGAGCGCAGGAAGGCCAGCTCGGCGGAGCCGAAGACTTGGATGCGCTTCCACGCGAAATACTTGTGGAAGCCGGCCAGCGCGAGGCCGGGACGGTTGATGGTGGGCTCGCGGATCTTGCGATCGAAGCCCGCTTCCTTTCCAGCGAGCTTGAGCTGAAGCGCCTCGCCGTGGACGCGGAAGAATTCGCCCACGGTGATCCCGGTGGGATCGAGGACGCGGGCGGAGCTTTCCACGCCGGAAGCTTGCGCCAGAAATTCCGGCTCGAAACCCGAAAACGCCCATCGCGGGCGAGGCCGGCGTCAGGCGCGGCTTTTTTCCTTGGCCTGTCGCCAGGCAGCCACCGCGCGTTGAGCCTCGGCCGTCCCGATGCTCTCCAACGCCGTGGCGGCCTCCTCCTGCATCTGCTCGATGTCGGTGGAGAACTGCGCCAGCGCGACGCCGGCGTGGGCGATGTCGCCCGTGCCCTTCCATGCGGCCCTCGTTTCCTCCAGCCACGCGAGCCAACCGCGGGCACCGAGGGTCTCGAGCAGAGCGGGCACGGCGGCGACGGTCCGGCGGAAGCCTAGAACGCGCGCCGCCTCCGCGGCGACCCACTCGTCCCCGTGGTCGAGGGCCTCGATGAGGAGGTCGTCCGCGGCAGGGCCCGGAACGGCTCCAATCGCGCGCGCGGCCTGGAGTTGCTTGCCGACGGAGCCGTGCCAAAGATCCTTGGTCAGCGCGCCCAACGGGTCGTCTGACGGGGGGGTCGCGCTCGGAGGGAGAACGTCCGGGGGCATGGGGCGAGAAAACCGAGTTCGACGCCGATCGCAAACACCGGCATTCGTTCCCGATGCTGCCCACCCCGCAGACCCTGAATGTTCTCTCGGCGATGATCACCCCCGCGGTGCTCATGTCGGCCTGCGGCACGATGATCCTTTCGACCACCACGCGCCTGGCCCGCTGCGTGGACCGCGTGCGATCGCTTTCCGCCGGCTTCGAGGAGATGAACCAGCCCGACGCGCGGCGCGACCTCCTGCCGCAGCGGCGCAAGATGACCTTCCAGCTCCTGCGCCTCGTCACGCGGCGCGCGCGGCTGCTGCAGCGCGCGTTGATGAGCCTGTATATGGCGCTCTCGGTCTTCGTGCTGACGAGCGTTTCCATCGGTCTGGAGACGCTCATCGGGATGGCCGCTTTTTCCTGGGTGCCGATCATCACCGGGATGCTCGGGGCGAGCTGCCTGTTCTACGGCTCGATGCTGCTCATCATCGAGTCGCGCCTGGCGCTGGCGGGGACGTTCCGCGAGACTGGCTTCTTGTGGGAGCTGGGCAAGCTCCACGCGCCGCGCGAGCTGCGCGAGGAGCTGCACGAGAGCGAGAGCAAGCTGGTCCGTGCCATCATGCCGGTGCCAGCGGCCGGGATGGACACGGAGCCGGGGGGCGGGGAACCAACCGTGAGAAGTGACAAGTGATTGGTGAAAAGTGGGAAAGCGCTTTCCTCACACCACCGTGTTCGGGTAGGAGCCGAGCACCTTCACGAGCGGGGCGGCGCTGGTGAGTCGCTCGATGGCGGACTTCAGCGGCGCGTCCTCGCGGTGGCCGTCGAGGTCCACGAAGAACACGTATTCCCAGCGCCGGCGCTTCGAGGGGCGGCTCTCGATCTTGGTGAGGTTCAGGCCGGCGTCGCGGAAGGTTTCCAGGGCGCCGAGCAGGGCACCGCTCTCGTCGCGCACGCCGAAGAGCAGGGTGGTGCGGTCGTTGCCGGTCGGCGGGCAGTCGCGCGGGCCGATCACGAGGAAGCGCGTGGTGTTGTGCGCCGAGTCCTGCGCGGCGCGTTCCAGCGTCGCCAAGCCGTGCACCTCGCCCACCAGCGGGCCGGCGAGCGCGGCGGCGTCGTCGGCCCTCGCGGCGAGCTCGCCGGCGCGCGCGGTGGAGGAAACCTCGTGCAGCTCGGCGTGCGGGAAATTCACCCGGATCCACTCGCGGCACTGGCCGAAGACCTGCGGGTGCGAGTAGATGCGCCGCACGTTCTCGCGCGGCACGCGGGCGAGGAAGTGGTTCTCGATGGGCAGCGCGAGCTGCGCGCAGATGCGCAGCTCGCTCTCCACGAACACGTCCAGCGTATGGTTCACCGCGCCCTCGGTGGAATTCTCGACCGGCACCACGCCGTAGTCGGAACGGCCGCGCGCCACGGCGTCGAACACGTCGCCGATGCCAGCCTGCGGCGCGTAGCGCACGCTCGCGCCGAACTTGGTGCGCGCGGCTTGGTGCGTCCACGTCGCCTCGGGGCCGAGGTAGGCGATGACGAGGTCCTTCTCCAGCGCGAGCGAGGCCGACATGACCTCGCGGTAGATCGCGCGCACGGCCGTGTCGGACACCGGGCCGGCGAGCGCGGCGTTCCGCTCGCAAAGGGACCGAAGCACCTTTTCCTCGCGCTCGGGCGAGTAGATCGGCAGGCCGTCACGCCGCTTCACCTCGCCGATGCCGCGCACGAGGGCGGCGCGCTCGTTGAGAAGGCGCAGCAACTGCGCGTCCACGTCGTCAATCTGGCGGCGAAGGTCTTCAAGCTCGTCCACGCGCCCAGGGTAGGGGAGGAGGCGCGGGGGGGCAGCCGGAAAGTTCCGGCCGCGCGACGGGGCGGCGACGCCCCCGGCCGGCCTGTCACCTCCCTGGACGGCGGATTGCCCCCAGCCCACGCTGCCGCCAATGCGCCCGCACTTGTGCCTCGTCGCGTCCTTCCTCGCCTTCGCGCTGTCCGCCGGGCGTGCGCAGGAGGCCGGGAACATTCCGGCCGCATCGCCTGCCGCCGCGAAGGAAAATGCGCCCGGCGCGAGCGGGCCGCTTCCGCCGCTGCGCAACCGCTTCGGGGAAACGCTGCGCCGGCCGCGCGTCATCGCGTTCGACGGCGCAACGTTCCAGGTCGAGCATGCCGACGGCGTGGCCGCCGTGCCTTGGGATGCCATGCCCGAGGCGTGGCGACGCGGTTTCCGGCGCGACCCCGCGCGCGCGGCTGCCGCGCAAGAGCGGCGCCGGCAGGCCGTGGAGGCGAGGAGCGAGGCGGACGAGGTCGCTCGCCGCGATGAGCCCGCTCCCGCGCCGCCTCCGCCGCTGCCGACGGTCATCGAACTCAAGCTACCTCTGGGTGACCTCTCCGTTCTCCCGACCATCGGTGGTCCTGAAGGCGAGCTGCGGATCTGGCGCGTGAGCCAGACGGAGGTGACCTTCGAGCGCCGCCGCTACGCGTCGCAAACGGTGGAGAAGAAGCTCGGCTTCAACTCGCCCCGCACGCTCCTCTTCGACGACGACCGCGGATGCCGCGTCTATTTTGTTGACCGGTCCCGCAGCTTCGAGGATCGCCGCACGGTGACGGTGCAGTTCGAGTATGCCCCCGGCCGCGAGCCGCCGGCGGACGATTGAAAGCGCTGCCTCTGCGCCCGCCTCAAGCCGCCGCGGCGGCCGGCGCCTTCTCGGGCTGGATGAGGCCGATGCCGCCGTCGCGACGGCGATAGAGGACGTTGAGCTGCTCGGTGGCCACGTTGAGGAACACGAGGAATTCGCGGTCCCACAGGTCCATCTGGACCACGGCTTCGTCCACGAACATGGGGCGTGCCGGATACTTTTCCGTCGAGACGATCTTGGCGTTGGCCGACGACTCGGCGGCATGATGTTCCGCCGGCGCCTCGGCCGCGGCGGCGGACGGGGAAGAAGTCTCGGCGAGGGGCGAGGCGATGGTGGCCTCGTGCTTGCCATTGCCGTTTGCGCCGCCGTCCTGATCGAGAAAGCTCGTGTCCACGAGGTGCTCGTCGAGGTAGCGCACGTTCTGCCGGTGCGGCCGGAAGCCCTTCATCAGGCGCGTCTTGTATTTGCGCATCTGCCGCGCGGCCTTGGACACGGCGGTGTCGATGCACGCGTAGAGGTTGTCGCACACCTCGTGCGCCTCGATGGTGATGTGGTTGGCGCAGTGCAGCACCAGCTCCGCGCGCTGCCGGTGCTTGTCCACGGCCAGGATGAAGTGCGCCCCCACGACCTTGGGATAATCCAGGTGCATCGCCGCGATCTTCTTCTGGCAATACTCGCGGATGGCGTCCGTGAGCGGCATGTGCCGGGCGGTGACGGTGACGGGAAGGTTCACGTTCACGGTTTGCATGGGGCAGTTGGGGCTTTTTGGGGGTTGGTTACATGCGGGATTGGTCAGGCCAAGGGCGGCCGGGCAAGGTCCAGAGGCTGAATCGGGCGAGAGGAGGAAAGGGCGTGTGGCGGAACCGTCACCTGCCGGGCGCCAGGAAACGATGAGGGAAATCAGGCAGTCACATGGCGAAGCGCTCGCCCAGGTAGAGGCGACGACTCTCGGGGTCGTTGGCGAGGAACTCCTTGGTGCCCTCGCGCAGCACCTGGCCCTCGAAGATGAGGTAGGCACGGTCCACGATGGAAAGAGTCTCGCGCACGTTGTGGTCAGTGATGAGGATGCCGAGCCCCTGGTCGCGCAATTGAAGGATGATGTTCTGCACCTCCGACACCGCGATGGGGTCCACGCCGGAGAAAGGCTCGTCAAGCATGAGCAGGCTGGGATTGATGATGAGCGAGCGGGCGATGGTGAGGCGACGCTTTTCTCCGCCGGAGAGTGTCATCGCTTGGTTGCGCGCGAGATGGGAAATCCCGAACTGGCCGAGCAGCGCGTCGCACCGCGCGCGGCGCTCGATGCGCCCGATGGGCAAAGTCTCGAGGATGGCGAGAAGATTCTCCTCCACGGAAAGGCGGCGGAAGATGCTCTCTTCCTGCGGGAGATATCCCATGCCCAGGCGCGCGCGGCGGTCCATCGGCTGGCGCGTGACGTCCTCGCCCTTGAAAATCACGCGGCCGGAGGCGGGCGGCACGAGACCCACGACCATGTAGAAGGAGGTGGTCTTGCCGGCGCCGTTGGGGCCGAGCAGGCCGACGATCTCGCCGCGGCCCACGCGCAGGGAGACTTGGTTCACGACGCGCCGTCCGTCGTAGATTTTCACCAGCGCATCCGTGGCGAGCAGCGGCTCCGGCGTGGCGGCAGTCTCCGGCGTGGACTCGGCGGCGGTCATGTCCGGCGGAAGGATTTTTGCCACGGAGGCGAGGAGGTTACGGAGGCGGAGTCAGAGAGGAAAAACCTCCGCGGTCTCCGTGCCTCCGCGGCCATCCGATCACGATTTCTTGGCGGGAATGCCGAGGTCAGCGCCCTTGCCGGCATCGCGCAGGATGGTGCGGCTGGGGCCGGTGGTGCGCAGGGAGCCGTCGCGGCCGATCACCATGGCAGTGGAGGGCGAAAGGGCGATGTGCTCGTTGGGGCCGCGCCGCACCACGGGCGAACCGGTGAGGGTGACGGTGTTGGCCTTGGGATCGAAGACCGCCTTCTCGCCGCGGCCGGTCACGCGGAGGGCCTCGTCGGCGGTGCCGGGCCGCGGCTGCTGCTCAAGGGTGACGCCGCCTTCGGCCACGGCGCGCTCGATGGAACCGCCCATGCCCGCGCCGCCGGTGACCACGGGGGCGGCGGTTGCGCCCGCGGCTTTCTTGGCCAGGAAGACGGTGAGCCGCTCGGACTTCATCACGAAGCGCTGGTCGCTGACCGTGACGCCGCCGGCGAAGCCACCTTCGACGCCGCCGGCT
>CALMOL010000256.1:0-565 GCA_937871685.1 uncultured Verrucomicrobiota bacterium | reverse complement strand
GATCTGGATCTCCTCGAAGTCGAGTTTGCGCGTCTTCTCGGCCTCCGACGCCATCTCCTCGTAGCGCTGCAGGCGTGCCTTGCTCTTGGTCTGGCGACCCTTCGCGTTCTGGCGAACCCATTCGAGCTCGTCGCGCAGGCGGCGTTCGAGCTTCTGGTCCTTCTTGCCCTGGACGGTGAGCCGCTCGGCCTTCATCCCGAAGCGGTGGTCGCTGACCGTGACGCCGCCGAGGAAGGGGGCCGTGTTGGCCGCGGCGTCGAAGGTGGCTTCGCCGGCGGCGTTGATCTCGGTGTCGCCGCCGCCGGCTTCCAGCGGGGGACGGGCGGCCTTTTTCGGCGCCTGGGCAACGGCGGGCGCGGCGAAGGCGAGCGCAGCGAGCGCCAGGAGAACGGGTCGAAGCTTCATGGGGAGGGAGTTGGCCACGGAGGCACGGAGATCACGGAGGGGGGAAAGGGATCGAGACGCTTGGGATCGCGTGGTCGTGCGGAAGACATGATGTTCGGCTCCGTGTCCTCCGTGCCTCCGTGGCAAAGATCATCGCGGCGACGGTGAGGGAGCGGGGACT
>CALMOL010000255.1:1901-4695 GCA_937871685.1 uncultured Verrucomicrobiota bacterium | reverse complement strand
GCTGCGGCTCCTCCGCTTCGCGCGCGCCCCCGGCGGACGGAGCGCGCCATCCGCCGCGACCACGTGGCGCTCCACGGCGGGCACGCCGTCGATGGTGGCGGTGCCGGCTTCGCCCAGCGGGCCGCCGCGCAGCCAGATTCCGTCCGCGGCCTCGGCGACCTGCCATTCCGCCCGCAGGCGAAGCGCGGCGAGGGCGGCGGCATCCGCCGGCCGGACGCGGAGCGCCCACGCGGAAGCGGCGAAGGGATGAGGCGCGGGTTTCATGGCCGTCATCGCGACCGGTGACGTCAAGGGTTAAGCCATCTCCACCGCTTCCACCGGCAGGGAATTCCACGCGGCGCGCAGGCGTCCTTCCAGCCAGGCGCGACGCTCGGCGTCGGCCACCCACTGGATGCGGCTTTCGAGGATCGACAGGCGGTCGCGCGCGGCGCCGGCTTCCCCCGCGGGCAGGTCCGGCCGGGCGAGCATCTTTTCCAAGGCCTCGAGGTCGCGCGCCAGCTCCTCCGCGCCCGGCGCGGGCTCGGCGTGCGCGCGGGGATGGTCGCCCGCCTCGGCGGCCGCGCCGCGCGTCACGTGGCCCACCAGCTCGGCGAGCGCCTCCCGCTGCTCCTCGCGGTCCCAGACGAAGCGGAGCACCCACAGGTCCGAGACCCGCGCCGCGGTCCGGCCGGAGAGCAGCGCGCTGGCCGCGATCACGCGCTGGAGCCGCACCGCGCGCCGGTCGGAAACCTCGATGCCCGCGGTGCGCAGGCGGCCGATCAATTCGAGATACGCCGGTCGCACCGCGCCGAGGTCCACGCGCGAGGCCATCGCCTGGAGCGGCCGCAGGTCGTCGAATCCCAGGGCGCCGGGATCAGCCGGCGCGACGTCCTCCGTTTCCAGGCGCCGGCCGGCGTCGAGCACGCGGCCGAGCTCCTCCGCGGCCACCGGGCCGCACGTCACGCGCAGCGGGAAGCGGTCGAAGAGCGCGCGCAGCGCGTCGTCCTCCGGCAGGTGGTTCGACGCGGCCACGAACATCAGCGCGCGCAGCGGCCGGCTCTCGCGGCCGCGGCGGAACATGCGCTCGTTGAGCGCCGTGAGCAGCGAGTTGAGGATGGCGCTGTTGGCGTTGAGCAGCTCATCGAGGAACACCAGCGCCGCCTCCGGCAGCATGCCCTCGGTGTTCGTGACCAGCTCGCCCTCGCGGAGCCGCCGGATGTCGAAGGGGCCGAACAGCTCGTTCGGCTCGGTGAAGCGCGTGAGCAGGTAGTCGAACGTCGCGCCGCGCATCCGGCGCCCGAGCGACTGCACGAGCGCGCTCTTGGCGGTGCCCGGCGGGCCGAGCAGGAACACGTTCTCGCCGCCGACCAGCGCCACGCCGAGCAAGTCGATGATCTCGTCCTTGCCGACGAAGTCGCGCTTCATCGGCTCCAGCACTTCCGCGACGAGGCGGCGGGCGATGTCGGTCTCGGTCATGGGGCGGCGAAGGTGGCGACGGCCGGGGCCGTTGCAAGGAGACGGGCGGCGACGGCCGGGGCGAGCTCGGGATGCAGGCCGAGCGCGGCGCGCAGGGCGTCGTCCACGGCCGGGTCGTCGCCCACGCGGCCGGCGTCGTCGTGCTGGAGGATGCGGTCGGCATACGCGCGGCGCAGGGCCAAGTCCCGCGGCACCGGGCCGAGCAGGAGGGGACGCGCCAGGCTGCCCGCGCCGACCGAGGAGAACGGCCAGGCGCGCGCGAGCCGTTGCAACTGCGCGGTCACAGGGTCGGAGGCCGACATCCGCCGCGCCAGGCCGAGCAGCTCCGGGAGCCGGGGCAGGAGGATGTCGGCCGACCAAACCGTGGCCGCGTCCGGCAGGGCGCCGGGGCAGGGCGCGCGCAGGCGGCGGACGGCCTCGTCGGCGGAAAGGTCGCGGTCCACCGTCGCGAGGCAGGCGGCGTGAAGCAGCCGCGCGGCCCACGCCCCGGCCTCGGCGCGCAGGGGAGGGGCCTCGCCGGGAAATTCTGCGCGCGCGGCCTCGTCGAGACGGCCCAGCGCGGCGGGCAGGTCGCCCTCGGCCGGCGGGCTCGCGTCCGCGGCGACGGCCGCCACGCCGCTCTCGCGGAGGGCATCGACGAAGTCGGCCAGCGTGCTCATGGGCGGGGAAACGTAGCTTCACGGCGACCGGTATCCTTCGTCATCTCCCGTCGGCGCGAGAGCCGCGCGCCGCGCCAGCCGGTCGCAAATCTCGTTCTCCCGCTGGCCGGCGTGGCCCCGGACCCACTCGAAGCGCACGGCGTGGATCTTCAGCAGCTCGCGCATCCGGACGCGCAGGTCGAGGTTCTTCTTCGTCGGCAGGCACGGGTCTTTCTTCAGCACGCCTCGAGCGCAGAGGATCACCAGGTTCGAGTCGGTGTGGACGACCACGCGGCAGGGCCGCTTGAGCGTGGCCAGGGCCTCGATGAAGGCGCGCATCTCCATGCGGTTGTTGGTCGTCGAGCGCACGCCCCCGCTGAGCGTGCGCTCGTGCGGGCCGAAGCGCAGGATGGCCGCCCAGCCGCCGGCGCCGCCGGGATTTCGCAGGCAGCTCCCGTCGGTCCAGACGTGGACCTCCGATTGGCTCGCGGGCTTGGCTTGGCTCATCGCTTCGTCAGGTTGGTTTGGGGTTTGCCGCCGGAGATGCCGATGGGACCATTACCAGGCCGAGACGCTTGCAGCGATTTTCATTGAAGCTGAGCGATGCTCCACCCGCGGCTCGGCCACCGGGAGCGCCGGCATCCTGCCGGCTTCGTAAACACGCGCGCCGGAGGCGCGCCTCACGACGAAGCCGGCAGGAT
>CALMOL010000255.1:0-1891 GCA_937871685.1 uncultured Verrucomicrobiota bacterium | reverse complement strand
TGCTCCCCCCCCCGGGGGGGCCGGCGCCTCTGTGCTCGGCCGCCGCCGCGGCCGCCGCTCCCGGTGGCCGAGCACCCAGACGAGCGACGTCGCTCAAGGCCTTTGAAAAGTGCCGTAGCCGGCGGCGACGGGCGCCTCCACGAACACGCTCTCCGCGCCGAAGTGCTCGAAGGTGAGGTTCACCGCGCGCGGCAGGGCGCGCGTGCGGTGGGTCATGCCCGCCGGGATCGTCGTCACGTCCCAGGGGCCGAGCTTGAGCGTCGAGCCATCCGGCAGATCGATCGCGAGCTGCCCTTCCACCACGATGAACAACTCGTCCGACCCCGGGTGAAAGTGCCACCGGTAGTCGCCCTCGAAGGCCGAGAGCCGAAGGCAACTGTCGTTCACGCGGTTGATCACCACGTTGCGGTAGGCGCCGGTGCTCGCGGCGCCCTCGGCGGCCAGGTTGGCGACGACGAGCGGGGGAAACTGGACGGGCTCGGTGGGCATGGGACGACGGAAGAACCAAGCTCAGCCACGCCGAGCGCGCGGCAAGATGGAAGCACGGCAACGCCGCGCGCGATCGGCGAGCCTTCCGGACTACCGGAAGCAAAAGATGCCCGGACCGGAGGGTGGGCCGCTCACCGCGGCTTGAGCACCCGCGCGGCTTCTTTCTGGGCCGCGGCCACCTGCGCGCGCGCTTCTTCCATGGCATCCGCCTTGGCGCGCGCCTCGGCCTCTTCCCTCAGCGCTGGGTTCTCGGGCTGCGCGTCGGACCCGGCTTTTTCGTCTTCAGGCATCCCGGAATCATCGCGCCTGCCCCGGGCGCTCGTTCGGTCCTGCGCGTCATCTCATCGGCCGCGCGCCTCCGGCCGCACCGCCGGCGCACCTGCTGGCGCCCGCGGCTGGGGCGACGAGCCAAAAGGGCGGCTCAAGCCCCGGAACCCTGGCGCCGCTCTGGCCGAGCTTGGCCGATTGGGCTTGGTTCCCGCGTGCTCAGCCTTCGCCTCGAACAAGTGGCCCCCGGGGTGAGCCTCGTGGGCATCCCGCCGGATGGCCTGCTGCCCCTCCGGCGCGCGCTCCGCTTCGGACGCATTGCCTTGTGCGACGTCGTCTTCCAAAACGCCCACCTTGCCGGCCACGTGAATTTCATGATCCACCTCCGGGAAGGGCGCGCCGTCTTGGTGTCGAACGACTCGCGGGGTGCCGTCCGCGTCAACGGCGCCGGGGCGAGCGCACGGGAGCCCATCGCGCTTTCGCCCGGGGCGGTCATCGAGCCGATGGACGTCCTCACCGGCGCTTCCGCGGCCCGGCTCGTGGTGGTGGAGGGCTGATCCTGCGGCGGTCCCTCTTTTGGAACCTCGGCACCGCGAGACCGGCGCGCGATTCATCGCTTCCCGTCCAGTCCCGTCGCCACGACGGCGGATGCCCGTTGCCAGGCATCCGCCCCCGTTTTACCTGCTCGCCAATGGCTTACCCGCGCCCGTGGCCTATGCCGCGGGCGCATCCGCGCCGGCAGGCGTCGCGGACGGAGCCGGTGGCAGCGCGATGATGTTCGACTTCGCACTGGTCGGCGTCGTCGCCGAGGAGCCGGACGTCGCCGAGCTGCCCGTGCCGCTCGCGGAGCCCGAACCGCCGCCCGCGCTGCCGGACCCGGTGCCGCCGCTCGTGCCGCCCGCGTTCGAAGCCCGGGCCGCGGCCGAGTTGCGCGCGAAGCGCCGCTGGAGGCGCGCCACGAGGGCGTCGAGGCCCTCGGATACTCCCACGCGCTTGAGCAGGTGGTAGAGGTCCAGCGCGAGCCCCACGCAGCCGTCGCCGGCCAGGCGCGAGGTGTCCTCGACGCGCTGCTGGAGGGTTTGGAGGCGGAGAGCCCGCTTGGCGAGTTCCACCGTCGCCTCGCGGCGCTTGGCGA
>CALMOL010000254.1:1731-12702 GCA_937871685.1 uncultured Verrucomicrobiota bacterium | reverse complement strand
GGATAGGAATGTTTCAACCGGTTCATTCCGGCACCCCTCCGGGGCGCAGGGCCGAGTTTGAGGAGGTTCCGGTGGTTGGCACCACCGGCTAATTTCCAACGGCCCTCCGGGCCTATGAGCCCACAGGCGCCTTGCGCCTCGTTCATTGCGGCTGCCGGGCGAGACGCGGGACGCGCGCTATCCGCTCGTCGGCGCGGCTGGGGCACCACCGTCCGCCGGGGTGGCGCCCGCCCGGCGCTTGGCGCCGCGGGCGCGGCCGGCGGCGACCTTGTGCGCGAAATGCCGGCCCAGGCGCTCCACCGTCGCTTCGATGCCCTCGGACTCGGCCATGCGCTTGAGCCGCTGGTAGGTGCCCAGCGCCAAGCCCGCGCAGCCGTCGCCGGTCACGCGCGCGGTGTCCCACAGGCGCTGGCGCAGTTCCTCCACGCGCGTGACGCGGCGCAGCAGCTCCACGGTGGCTTGGTGGCGCCGGGCGATCTCGGCGGCCCCGCGGTGTGCCGGCAACAGCTCAGGGTGCCGCGCGGCCGCTTCGATCACCTCGGGCACGAAGGCCTCGTTCTCGGAACCGAAGGCGCGCAGGCGCAGGCACTCCTTGGGGCTCAGGCTGATGGCGAACTGGCAGGTAGCCTCGAGCGCCTGGATGGCGGCATCGAAGGCGGCCAGGAACTCGGGGGTGACTTGGTCGGGGAGCGTGGAGGCGAGCTGGGTGGACATGGCGGGGGAGGAAACCGGCGGGGAGATCATTAGCGCTTGACGGCAGCACCGGGAAGCGGTCGAACTTGCCGGAGGAAGGCAACTTTCCAGCCGCGCCCCGTCAATCGCCGGCTAAGACCAGGCAGAAGGGGGGCGAAAATCGCGCTGCGAGCAACATGGCGCCGCCGGCGGAGGGCACGCTCCGGTGCGCCGGGTGCGGACCGGGGACTGCTTGGCCTGCATCCCCAGAAGTCGCACCACGGTCAGGGAAAATCCAAGACTACTCCTCGCCACCACGGGCACTTTCCTTCCAGACATGCGACCACAGTCCCGAGGCGCCCAGACCAAGCCTAGCTCCCAGCTTGGCGCTCACGCGAGATGGGAACCCTCGCGCGGGCACCTTCAAGACTACCCGAGCAGACGAAAAACCTCTGCTTAGGCGCCTCCTAAGTGACTACGAACAAATATCTCGGTGCCTCGCTTCTGGAGGCCCGCACCTTCCTACCGACTTTCTTTCTCGTAGTCACTTAGATGGCTTCCGCGGGGGCTTGGCGGCACTCGATGCCATCGGCGCCGTGCTCGACTTGGATGGTGGTGTGCTCGATGCCGAAGCGCTCGTGGAGTTCGTGCTCCAGGTCGCGGAGGAAGCGGTCGTCGGCGGGCGGGGGTTGCATGACGAGATGGGCGGTGAGCGCGTTTTCGGTGGTGCTCATCGCCCAAATATGAAGGTCGTGCAGGGATTGCACGCCGGGCTGAGCGGCGAGGTATTGACCGACTGCCGTGGGGTCGATGCCGGGCGGGACGGCGTCCATCGAGAGATTCACGGATTCGCGCAGCAGGTCCCAGGTGCCGACGGTGATGACCACGGCCACGACAAGGCTCACGGCGGGATCGAGCCATTGCCAGCCGGTCCGCAGGATCACGAGGCCGGCGATCACCACGCCGAGCGAGACCACCGCGTCCGCCGCGAGGTGCAGGAAGGCGCCGCGGATATTGATGTCGTGCTCGCGACCGGCCGCGAAGAGCAGGGCCGAGGCCCCGTTCACGAGCACGCCGGCGGCCGCGACCCAGATGACGGTGAGGCCGGCCACCGGCTCGGGATGGCGGAAGCGTTGCACCGCTTCCCACGCGATGCCGCCGACGGCCACGAGGAGCACCACGGCATTCGCCAAGGCCGCCAGGATGGAAGCGCGCCGCCAGCCGTAGGTGCGCCGCGGCGTGGGGGCCACGCGGGCGAGGCGGCTCGCGCCCCACGCGAGGAGGAGGCCGAAGACGTCGCTCAGGTTGTGCCCCGCGTCGGCCAGCAGGGCGAGCGAGTTGGCGGACAGGCCGTAGATCGCCTCGGCGATGACGAAGGCGAGGTTCAGGCCGACGCCGATGGCGAAGGCGCGCGTGTTTGAGGGAACCGCGTGCGAATGGCTGTGGCCGGACGCGTGGTCGTGGTGATGTCCGGCGTGGTCTTCGCTCATCTTGCCCATGATATCGCGCCTCCTCGCGCCGTCGGCGGGAGACCGCCGGGATTCCCTCCCCGGCGAGGGGCGCGGGCTGCCAGTCTTGGCCGAAGAAGGTTTCAGCGCTTGGTGCGAATCAAGGCTTCACTGGCGGGAGCGCTCGGCACGCTGGGGCAGGTCGCTCCTGGGACCGCCGGCATCCTTGCCGGCAGGGTCCGTTCTGGGCGCCTTGATACTTCGGTCTTGGGGCGGCTTCATTGCCATCTGCGGACCGTGGGAGGCCGAGGGGAAAAGCCAGATGCCCTTAAGAACCCTGCCGGCAAGGATGCCAGCGGTCCCAGGAGCGACCGCGCTGGGCAAAAGTGGAAGCGAGCCTTATCCGCGAGGCCTGTGGTGCGCCCGTGAGGCGAGAAGCCAGCGTGGTTCGGACTGGGCCACGCTCAGCTCAGCGCACTTCACGCTGGGCGTTCCAAGAATAGGTAGATATCCGAACGGCCACCGGCACCGGGCTTGCTCCGAACCCGGGCTCACCGAAGCGCCCCAAAAAAAACAAAGTTGCTTGCAGCGAAGCCAGAATCTTTGAAGAGAGCAAACCGTGACGCCACGCTCATGGTCCGCTCCAGGCTCCTTCCATCGAGACCCGAGGCCCTGGCACGAATGGGCCAGCGGGCGTTTTCGCCGGCAATGGTGAGGGGAAGGAGAAGGGTGTTCCTGGCGGGCAGCGCTCACCTGGACTTTCGGGGAGGACGGCGAGCGGGCACGGGATTTCCGGCAATTGGAGCAGCCGCCGGCCCAAGAAGAGGAGCGACGCCCCCGTTTCGCCCATTCGCATGAGCGCGTCATCCTTGCTCGCGGATGAGGGGGACTCGCTGCCGCGGACGCCGCCCGCCGATGCCGGGGGGCAAACCAGCGGCGGCACTTCGCCGGCCGGCGAGGGAGCGTCCCACTCGCTGGTGAGCGAGACACAACGTTTGGGGATCCTGCGCCGGTATCACGTGCTCGACACGGCGCCGGAGGCGATGCTGGACGACTTGGCGTCGCTGGCGGCCACGATTTGCGGCACGCCGATTGCCCTGATCTCGCTCGTGGATGAGCGGCGGCAGTGGTTCAAGTCGCGGATCGGATTCGACGCGACGGAGACGGCGCGCGAGACCTCTTTCTGCGCGCACACCCTGCACCAGCCCAGCGTGTTGATCGTGCCGGACGCGGCGCGGGACTCGCGCTTCGCGCACAATCCGATGGTGACGGGCGAGCTGGGGATCCGCTTCTACGCGGGGGCGCCCTTGGTCACGCCCGAGGGCGCGACGCTCGGCGCGCTGTGCGTGAAGGATCGCGTGCCACGCACGCTCACGGCCGAGCAAGTGCAGGCGCTCGGCGTGCTGGCGCGGCAGGTGATGACCCATCTGGAGCTGAAGCGCCACGCGCGGGAGCTGGCCGCGAGCGAGCAGCGGCTGCGCATCGCCACGGACAACGCGCGCATCGGCCTCGCCATCGTCAACCGCGAGCACCGCTACGTTTACGCCAACGAGACCTACGCGATCATCCGCGGACTTCCCTCGACGGAGGTGCTCAACCGGCGCATCGCCGACCTGATCCCGGAGATCTACGAGACGCAAATCCGCGCTCGCCTGGACCGCGCCTTCGCGGGCGAGCGCGTCGCCTTTGAGATCGCCGCGCCGACGGCGGCCGGGACTCGCCACTTCTCGGTGCGCTACGAGCTCACCGAGATCAACGGCGCGGTGGAATACGTGATCTTTGTGATTACGGACATCACCGAGCAGCGGGAGGCGGAGGAGGCCCTGCGCCATCACGAGGCGATCCTGGAGGAGACAGGGCGCATCGCGAAGGTGGGCGGGTGGGAGTTCGATCCCGCCACCGGCCACGGCACTTGGACCGACGAGGTGGCGCGCATTCACGACCTGGAGGCCGGCACGCCGATCTCGATGCAGGCTGGCCTCGAATATTACACCGGGCCGTCGCGCAAGCTGATCGAGGCCGCGGTGCGAGAAGCCATCCGATCGGGCACGCCGTTCGATTTGGAGCTGGAAATCCATTCGGCGAAGGGGACGCGCAAATGGGTGCGGAGCATTGGCCGGCCCGTGGTGCAGGAAGGGCGCGTGATGACCATTCGCGGCTCGTTTCAAGACATCACCGAGCGCCGGACGCACGAGGCCGCCGTGCGGGCGAGCGAGGGCCGCTATCGCACGCTCTTCGAGTGTGCCCCGGATGGGATCCTCATCGCGGACGGGCAGAGCAACTACCTCGACGCAAACCCGAGCGCGCTGCGCATGTTTGGCTACAGCGAGGAGGAATTTGTCGGCCTGCACGCGAACGACATCGTGGTGCCGGCGGAGACCATGCACGTCTCGCCGGCTCTGGGAGCGATCAAGTCCGACGGGAATTATCACCGCGAGTGGGAATTTCGCCGCAAGGACGGCTCGACGTTCCAGGCCGACGTGATCGCGACGCCGATGCCGGACGGCAACTTGCTCGGCATGATTCGCGACGTGACGGAGCGCAAGCGCGCCGAGACTCGCTTCCGCCGACTGGTGGACTCGAATGCGCAGGGCGTCTTCTTTTGGAACAGCCGCGGTGAGGTCACGGGCGCGAACGACGCCTTCCTGCGCCTCTTGGGCTATGCCACGGCGGATCTCGAGACCGGCGCTCTCCAATGGACCGACCTCACTCCGCCCGAGTATGCCGAGGCTGACCGGCGCAACTTGGAGGAGATCAAGGCTCGCGGCGTCTGCGCGCCGGTGGAGAAAGAGTTTCTCCGCAAGGATGGCGCGCGCGTGCCGGTGCTGTGCGGGGCCGCGGCCTTCGAGGACAATCCCAGCGAAGGGGTCTGCTTCGTGGTGGACCTGAGCGAGCGGAAGAAGCTGGAGCAGCAGTTCCTCCGCTCCCAGCGCATGGAGAGCATCGGCACGCTGGCCGGCGGCATCGCGCACGACTTGAACAACGCGCTCGCGCCCATCCTCATGTCGCTGGACCTGCTGAAGATGCAGGTCACGGATCCGACGGGGCGGCAGTTGATCGGCGTCCTGGAAACGAGCGCGCAACGTGGAGCGGACATGGTGCGGCAGGTCCTTTCCTTCGCCCGCGGGGTGGAGGGCCAGCGGATGGCGGTGCAGGTCTCACATCTCCTGCGCGACGTGGAGAAGATTTCCGGCGACACGTTCCTCAAGAACATCTCGGTCCGGGCGGACTATCCGCCGGACTTGTGGGCCGTGGTGGGCGACCCGACGCAGCTGCACCAAGTGCTGGTGAACCTTTGCGTGAACGCGCGCGATGCGATGCCGCGCGGCGGCCGTCTCGCCATCACCGCGGGGAACGCGATGCTCGACGCGCCCTATGCGGCGCTGAATTTGGAGGCGACGCCGGGGCCTTACGTGTTCATCAAGGTCGAGGACAGCGGAGTCGGGATGTCGCCGGACGTGCTGGAGAAAATCTTCGATCCGTTCTTCACGACGAAGGCAGTCGGCAAGGGCACCGGCCTCGGGCTTTCCACCTCGGAGGCGATCGTGAAGAGCCACGGCGGCTTTATCCGCGCCTACAGCGAGGTGGGAAAAGGGAGCAAGTTCGAGGTGTATCTTCCGGCGCAGACCACGCCGATGGCGAGCGGCGCCGCGACGGCCGCCGCCGAGATGCCGCGCGGGCAAGGCGAGCTGATCCTCGTCGTGGATGACGAGGCCGCCGTGCGCCAAGTCACCGAGCAAACGCTGGAGGCCTTCGGCTATCGCGTGCTGCTCGCGGCGGATGGCGCGGAGGCGGTGGCCGTTTACGCCAATCGCGGCGTCGAGATCGACGCGGTCCTCACGGACATGATGATGCCGGTGATGGACGGGCCGGCGACGATCATCGTGCTGCGCAAGCTGAACCCCCATCTCCCGATCATCGCCGCCAGCGGCCTGACGGCCAACGGCCACGATCACCACGCCCCCATCCCCGGCGTGCGGCATTTCCTGCCCAAGCCCTACACGGCCGAGGCGCTCCTCCAGGCGCTGAGAAAGGTGCTGCGACCGGCCGGTTGAGCTGCCCGCGCGGCTCGGCTCGGCGTTGCATGCGGTGGGATGAAATCGGTTTCGCCACGTGTTCACAACTTTACCAACGGATGCGCTTGGCGCGCTGGGGCAGATCTCTCGTGGGATCACTGGCATCCTTGCCGGCAGGGTTCTTTCCTGGCACCTGACTTTTCGATCCCCGCGGTCAGCACCGCCGTGAAGCCAATCATGCCAACCCGCGACGAAGGCTGCAAAATCACCCTCCAGGCGCCGGCGCGCCGCGGCTCGCGGCTCCTGGAGGGTGATTCTGCAAATCCCGTCGCGGGTTGGCATCAAGTGGTGGAAATAGGGATTTCCCTTGGCCCGAGGCAGAAAAAAGGCCGCGCCGCTCAAAGCGGCGCGGCCTTGGGAACCCGCATCACGCGGAAACTCTCAATGGAACTGTTCTTCTTCCGTCGAGCCCGCCAGGGCAAGCGTGGAAGCGCTGCCGGCGGTGATCACGGTGGAAACCTGGTCGAAGTAGCCGGTGCCCACCTCGCGCTGGTGCTTGGTGGCGGTGTAGCCCTGCTTCTCGGCGCCGAACTCGGCCTGCTGCAGCTCGGAATACGCCGCCATGCCGCGGTCGCGGTAGCCGGTGGCGAGCTGGAACATCGAGTGGTTCAGCGAGTGGAAGCCGGCGAGCGTGATGAACTGGAACTTGAAGCCGAGGGCGCCGAGCTCCTTTTGGAAGCGCGCGATGGCGTCGTCGTCGAGGTGCTTCTTCCAGTTGAAGGACGGTGAGCAGTTGTAGGCCAGCATCTTGCCGGGGAACTGCGCGTGGATCGCCTCGGCGAAGCGCTTGGCGAAGGCCATGTCCGGCGTGCCGGTCTCGCACCAGATGAGGTCGGCGTGCGGCGCGTAGGCCAGGCCGCGCGCGATGGCCAAGCCCTCGCCGTCCGCGAGGCGGTAGAATCCCTCGGGCGTGCGCTCGCCGGTGCAGAAGGGGCGGTCGATCTCGTCCACGTCGGAGGTGAGCAGGCGCGCGCCGAGGGCGTCGGTGCGAGCCACGAGAATCGTGGGCACGCCGGACACGTCGGCCGCGAGGCGCGCGGCGGTGAGGGTGCGAATAAACTGCGAGGCGGGCACGAGCACCTTGCCGCCCATGTGGCCGCACTTCTTCTCGGAAGCGAGCTGGTCCTCGAAGTGGACGCCCGCGGCGCCGGCCTCGATCATGCCTTTCATCAGCTCGAAGGCGTTGAGCGGGCCGCCGAAGCCGGCCTCGGCGTCGGCCACGATGGGCGCGAGCCAGTGGACGGAGTGGTCGCCCTCGGCGTGCGTGATCTGGTCGGCGCGGCGGAGCGCGTTGTTGATGCGGCGCACCACGAGCGGCACGGAGTTGGCCGGGTAGAGCGATTGGTCGGGATACATCTCGCCGGCCACGTTGGCGTCGGCGGCCACCTGCCAGCCCGAAAGGTAGATCGCCTTGAGGCCGGCCTTGACCTGCTGGACGGCTTGGTTGCCGGTGAGCGCGCCGAGCGCAGGCACGTAGTCCTCGGTCTGGAGAAGCTCCCAGAGGCGCTCCGCGCCCAGGCGGGCGAGCGAATGCTCCACCGGAATGGTGCCGCGAAGGCGGAGCACGTCCCCGGCGGTGTAGGTGCGCTGAATGCCGGACCAGCGGGGGTCTTGGTCCCAGTCCTGGCGGAGGTCGGCGGCGGGATCAGCGGGGGCGACGAGGCGGTTTTTCATGGGTTTGGAGGCGTGGGGGATCGTGCGGAAATGCTGCTTTCAGCGAAAATTCGCTAATCTCACAGGGGGTCAAGC
The DNA here is from genome assembly GCA_937871685.1 of uncultured Verrucomicrobiota bacterium. Classification (GTDB taxonomy): domain Bacteria; phylum Verrucomicrobiota; class Verrucomicrobiia; order Chthoniobacterales; family SZAS-18; genus SZAS-18. Next base: position 4,757 of record CALMOL010000254.1, on the reverse strand, counting down.
GGAAATTCGCTGCGGTCCTGAGTTTTGGACGCGTCTTTCGCGCGCAGCGAAAATTCTCCTCGAAAAAGGGGCCGCCTTAAGGTCCGTTGCCGACCGCCCCGTGGCCGCCTGCCCGTGCTTCCGCGCCCGTCGTCATGACCACCCATTCCCCGCCCGCCGCCGACCCGGCCGCCCCGCCCATTCCCGACGGCCAGAACCTGCGCTTCATCCTCGGCCTGAAGCTCTCGCAGCTCCGGAAGGACAAGAACTTCCCGCTCAAGCGGCTTGCCGCGCTCTCGGGCCTCTCGATCTCCTACTTGAACGAGATCGAGCGCGGCAAGAAATACCCCAAGCCCGAGAAGATCCTCGCCCTCGCCGAGGCGCTCGGCGTGAAATACGAGGACCTCGTCTCGCTCTCGCTCGGCGCAAACATGTCGTCGCTCGAGCGCATGCTGAAGACCGGCGCGCTCCAGAATTTTCCGCTGGAGCTCTTCGGCGTGAACTCGTCCGGCCTCATGGAAATGATGTCGGGCGCGCCCGACCGCTTCTCGGCGCTGATCGACACGGCGCAGAAGATCATGCGCCGCTACGACCTGCGCGTGGAGGCGCTGCTGCTCACGGCGATGCGCTCCTACCTGGAGATGCACGAGAACCACTTCCCCGACCTCGAGCAGGCCGCGGAGAAATTCCGCCGCGAGCACCGTTGGATGCGCCCGCGCGCCGGCGGCGAGGCGCCCGCGCCGGCCGAGCTGGTGGCGCGGTTGCGCGAGCACCTGGCCGCGCGGCACGGCTACGCCTTGGACGACCAGACCCTCGGCGAAGAGCGCGACCTGGCGGACCGCCGCTCGGTCTTCATCGCGGGCCGGCCGCCGCGCCTGCTGCTCAATCCTCTCCTGGAACCGATGCAACAAGCGCTCATCCTCGCGCGCGAGATCGGCTACCACGCGCTCGGCCTCGGGCTGGAAGGCCGGATGGTGACGGCGTCGCCGGACGAGGCGGTCTCCTTCGACCAGCACCTCAACCACCAGCGCGCCTCATATTTCGCCGGCGCGCTGCTGCTGGACCCGGCGCGGGTGCGCGCCGCGGTGGCGGATCTCCTCGCGCGGCGCTCCTGGGAACCGGAAGCGCTGCGCGCTCTGCCGGCGCGCTTCGGGGCGACGCCGGAGATGATGTTCCACCGGCTCTCGCAGGTGCTGCCGCAGGCTTTCGGGCTGCGCGCGATGTATTTCCTGCGCTTCGAGCACTACGCCGACACCGGCCGCTACCGCCTGGCGAAGGAACTTCACTTCACCCGGATGCACGGCACGCACTCCATCGGCGTGAACGAGCACCATTGCCGCCGCTGGGTGACGATGCGCCTGCTGGCCGAGCTGGCCGATGCGCCCGCGCCCGCGCCGGGGATGCCCGCGGCGGCGGGGAAGTCCTCCGCCCCCGCCGAGCTGCCGCTGGTCGGCGCGCAGCGCTCGCGCTTCCCGGGCGGCGACGAGTATTTCTCGCTCTCGATGGCCACGCCGCAGCCGCTCTCGCCGGGCGTGAACTCCTGCGTGACGCTCGGCTTCCTGATGAACGAAAAGTTCAAGGAAACGGTGCGGTTCTGGAATGACTCGGCGATCCCCGACCGCGAGGTAAACGAGACCTGCGAGCGCTGCGGCCTGCTCGACTGCCTGGAACGCGCCGTCGAGCCGCGCATCCTGCGCCGCGACGAGCAGCGGGCGAGGCGAAACGCCGCGCTGAAGGACCTCGTCGCTCGGCTCGGCCGGGGGACGTGAGAAGTGGACAGACGCGCACCACGACCAGAGTTGTAGAGGCGGCTCTGTCCGCGCAGCGGACGTGCCGCCTGTAGCTTTTCGGAGAGCCGCGGCCACCCGCGGAGGAAGTTCGAGGCGGCACGTCCGCTGCGCGGACAGAGCCGCCTCTACAATGGATCACTTCGCCCCGAACCGGAAAAACGCCTCCGCATTCCTCTCCGTCTGCGCGGCGAATTCCTCCAGCGAGGCCCCGCGCGCCTCGGCGATCTTGTCGGCGACGAGGCGGACGTGCGTCGGCTCGCAGCGGCGGCCGCGATAGGGCGCAGGCGCGAGGAAGGGGCAATCCGTTTCCACCATGAGGCGGTCGGCCGGCACCGCCGCGGCGCTCTCGCGCACCCCGGGCGCGTTTTTGAAGGTCACGATGCCCGTGAACGACACAAGGTGCCCCAGCGCGATCACTTCCGCCGCCTCGGCCGGCGTTCCGCCGAAGCAATGGAACACGGCCCGCAGCCGCCCCGTGAACGGCCGCACCGCGGCCAGCGTGTCGGCCCACGCGGCGCGCTGGTGGACGACGACGTTCATCCCGAGTTCCGCGGCCCCTTCCACCTGCGCCGCGAACGCGGCGTGCTGCCGCTCCTTCCACGCCGCCAGCGCCGCCTCGGCCGCGCCCTCCGGCGGGCGGTAATAGTCCAGCCCCGCCTCGCCGATGGCCGCCGCGCGCGGATGCCGGGCCAGCTCGCGCAGCCGCGCCCGGTCCATCGTCGCGCCCTCGTCCAGCGAGCCGGGATGCACGCCCACCGCGGCCCAGACCATCGGGAACCGCTCCGCTAGCTCCAAGCAGCGCGCGGAGCCTTCCAGGCTGGTGCCGATCGTCACCACGCGCGCGACGCCCGCCTCGCGCGCCCGCTCCAGCACCGCCGGCAAGTCCTCGGCGAAGTCCGGATAGTCGAGATGGGCGTGGGTGTCGGTGAGCACAGGAAAACGAGTTTGCGGAGATCCGCCCGGCCCGCCACCCGAAGCGCGCCCCGCGAGGGCGAAGCCGCGGAAAGCGCGCGTCAGCGGGCGGCCGGCACGCCGTGGTCGGACACTCCGTCCTCCTCTGGCGCCCCATGTCGCCGCGCTCGATTCCTACCGCGCTTCGCCATGGGCGGCATCGGAACCAGCTGCAAATGAGCGCGGAAAAGAATCTCGGTGCGTCGGAGTGCGACGCTTGCCGGTAGCCGGGGGATTTATCCCCCGGAATGCCATCGCCCTCGGGTCTGCGTCGCGGAGCGACGCCTGCGGCCGGCCCGCCTCGTC
>CALMOL010000254.1:0-1721 GCA_937871685.1 uncultured Verrucomicrobiota bacterium | reverse complement strand
GCCTCGTCCTCGCGCCCACGCCCTCTGCGAGCGTCGCTCCGCGACGCAGCCGGCGGGGGGGCAGAGTGCGGGGGGTGGAGACCCCCGGCTACCGGGAGGTGTCGTTCCGCGACACGGATGCGGATAGTGAGACACTTGGTCGCACACACTTGGAGCCCGTTGAGCTAAAGCGTTTGCGCCGCCGGGGACGAGGCTTCAGAGGGTGGCGGAATGAAACAGAGGAAATATCCAAGCGACCTGTCCGACGCGCAGTGGGCGGCCGTGGAGCCCTTCATGAAGCGCTCGGACTCACGCGGCAATCCGGGCAAATATGACAAGCGGCGCATTGGGGAGGCGATCCTCTGCGTGAGGTGCGCGGGGTGCCGCTGGCGGAGCCTGCCGCACGACTTCCCGCCCTGGGAAAGCGTCTGCGACCACTTCCGCCGGTGGCAGGAGCGCGCGGTGTGGGCGGAGATCGCCCTGGCCCTGGCGCGCGCGGACCGCATCCAGGCGGGGCGCGAGCCGGAGCCCTCGGTAGCCCTCATCGACAGCCAGAGGGTGAAGAGCACGGGCGCGGGCGAGGAGCATGGCTTCCACGGGGGCAAGAGGATCAAGGGGCGCTCGCGCCACGTGGTCACCGACACCGGGGGGCCGCATCCTGGCCGTGCGCGTGACCTCGGCCAAGAAAGCCGACTCCCCGGAGACGGGCCCCACCCCTGCGCAGGCCAAGGAGCACTTCGCGGCCCTGGAGGCCACCGTGGCCGACGAGGGCTGCAAGCTCCAAGCCGCACAAGCCGCCGCAGCCCTGGGCATGCCCCTGTAGGTGGTCAAAAAAGCAGGCCAGAAGGGCTTCCAGGCCCTCCCCTGGCGCTGGGTGGTCGAGGGGGACCTTCGCCTGGCTGGGCCACCTCCGCCGCCTCTCCAAGGACTATGAGAGGACTACCAGGAACGCCGAGGCCTTCCTTTGGATCGCCGGCTCGCTCATCCTGCTCAACCGCCTGGACCGCCAGGCCAGAAACGTTTAGCTCAACGGGCTCTGAGTGCAGATGAAAACCGTCTGCACACAGATCGGAAGTCGTCTGCACGCAGACGGGGAGGCATCTGAGTTCAGATGAGGGGGCATCTGAACGCAGATGGAGTCTCATCTGACCTCGGCCCCTCGCCAGAAGCGACCTTTGCGGGCGAAGCCAAGGGCAGCACGCCCCCTGCTTCGTCTCCGCGCGATGAACCTGCCTCCCAACCTCCTCGTCAACTGGGCTCGCGCGCAACTCAAGCCCCACGATGACCAGCTCAACGCCTGCGGCGCTCTCCTTTTCACCACCGGCGCTCTCTCGCTGTATCACTGCGCAATGAGCGACCGGTTCTGCCCCGTGTATCTCTTGCCGATCATCGCTTTGTGCGCCTACCTGACGCTTGCCCCGAACGTGTTCTCAAGCGCCATCAGGAACCTGCGCAAGCGGGCCAAGACCGATCCTTGGTCGCGCGACGTGCTGCTCACCATCGAGCCGGTGTTTTCGGCGCGGGAAGCCTTTCGCAGGCGGACGCCGTATTGGACTTTGGGGGTCATTTTCGCGCTGCTGCCGGCCGTGGTCGAGGCCGGCAAGCTGGCCACCTTGGTCCTGATCTGGACTTTCTTGTAAGCCCCGCCCTCGCGCGCGCCGCCGGCCAAGAGCCGCCGGCAAAGCGTTCAGAACCAGCTTGCGCGGTCGGCGGCGCGCAAGCAAAGCCGTCAGGCCGCGTGC
>CALMOL010000253.1:5250-5659 GCA_937871685.1 uncultured Verrucomicrobiota bacterium | reverse complement strand
GCGCCGCAGCGAGCGCCGAATCACGAGGGCGGCGTCCGCGCAAAGGTCGAGCTTGGTGCCGTGCGGCACCTGGAGCCCGCGCTCGCCGATGCCGAGGAACAATTCCTCCATCTCGTGCGCAAGCCGTCCGAGGTGGATGAAGCCGATGGAATTCGCCGCGCCTTTGATCGTGTGGAACAGGCGAAGGAGCGTGTCCTCGGCGCGCGGATCGTGCGGGCGGCGCTGCCAGTTGTCGAGCACCTGCTCCATCTGCTCGCAGTATTCCTCCGTTTCCGGGATGAAGAACTGCAGCATCTCCAAGTCAACCGCCGGGCCGGCTTGGCGCGGGGGTGCGTGCACGGCGGGCAGCGGCTCGAGGAATTCCGGCGGGAGCGACGGGCTCTCCTCGCTCTCCGGGGGCTCGGGATGT
>CALMOL010000253.1:0-5240 GCA_937871685.1 uncultured Verrucomicrobiota bacterium | reverse complement strand
GGGATGTTCCTCCGCGCGCGGTGCGGGGGCGAGCCCACCCTCTGGGCCGGGTGCGGCAGGAACCGGCACGATGGAATCGGCCCCCTCGGGCGCGTGCGCCGGCGGCGATCCGCCCGCGCCCACCTCGGCGAGGAAGTCCATGATGTCTTCCTCCTCGCTCTTCGGCGCGGCGGCGGGTGCGACCGGCGCGAGAGGCACGAGCGGGACCGGGCGCTCCGCCGCGTTCGCGGATGGCGCGAAGACCGTCGGAGACTTCACCTCGTCCAGCGGCAAGAATGCCGAGTCGAGCGCCGAACCGGACACGGGAGCCGCGCCGGGCGAAGGCAGCGGCATGCCCGACAGCGGGATGGCGGTGGGACGCGGCGGCGGCACCTGGCTGAACTCGGCCTTTGGCGCGAGCGGCGTCGGGGCGGGCGGCGCCGCGGCGGCGAGCTGCGTGCCCCATACCCGGTGCGCCGCGCCGCGCACCTGCTCGGCGCGAGCGTCGGCCGACGTCGTGCGCCCGGCCAGGGAATCCCCGACGACTTCACGCACGGCGGGCAAGTGAGTCTGGCAAAAGATGAACACCGCCTGCGCGTTCTCCGGGTCGGTGGCGACGTAGAAGTCGGCCAGTTCGGAGAGCCGCTCGAAAAGCCGGCCGACCTTCTCGATGGCCGGCGTGCGGGCCATGCCGCCCATGCTGCCCATCGAGTGGTAGGCGGCGTGGAGGTCGGACAGCGCGCTGGCATCGCTGGGCGACTGCACGAGCGTTTCCAAGTCGTTCGTGGCCCGCGCGAGCAGCGTGGAAAGCTCGCTGGAGAACACCTGGGCGAACTCAGGGCTGGAAACGATGGGGAGCATCGGGGAAGGGTCGGGAGCGGGCGAAACGGCTCAGAGCGGCGGAAAACTCGAAACTCGAAACTCGAAACTCGAAACAAAGCCCGAAAGGAAAAAGGCCCGAAAGCGGCGCTTGCGCGGGGACGGGAAGAGCTTCCGGCGCTTTCCGTCTTCGGCGCTTGTTTCGAGTTTCGAATTTCGAGTTTCGAGTTTCATCTCGTTCGTCAGCCCGCCCCGTTGGCACCGTTGCGAGCGGCTTCGACCTTGAACTGGGCCACGCTCTTGAGCAGGTCGTCGGCCAGCACGGTGAGGCCGACGGAATTTTCGCGGTTGCGGCGCGAGTCGCCCTCGGCGTGCTCGGCGATGGTCTGCACGACGTTCATGGCCTCCAGCACGTGCGAGGCGCCATCGGCCTGCTCCTTGGCGGCGGTGTTCATCGCGGAGATGAGCATGGCACTCTCGGTGGTGGAGTGGCGGATGTGCTCCAGCTCCTGGCCGGCGGAGGACACCACGCGGGCCTCGCGCTCCACCTCCGAGGTCTGTTCCTCCATGACGATCACGGCCTCGTTGGTGTCGCCCTGGATGGTGGACACGAGCGTCTCGATTTCCCGGGCGGCGGCCTGGGCGCGCTCGGCGAGCTTGCGGATGTCCTCGGCCACGATCGCGAAGCCGCGGCCCTCTTCGCCCGCGCGGGACGCCTCGATGGAGGCGTTGAGCGCGAGCATGTCCGTCTGCTGGGAGATGGATTGGATCGAATTCACGATGGAGGTGATCTCCATGGAGCGCTCGCCGAGGCGCTTGATCTTGCGGGCGCCGGCCTGCACCGCGCGGCGGATGCGCTCCATGCCCGCGACGACCTCGCGCACGGCGGCGTCGCCGGCTTCGGCGGAGCGGCGCGCCTCGTCGGCGGCGGAGTTGGCGGACTCGGCGTTGAGGGACACCACCTTGAGATTGGAGGTGATCTGGTTCATGGCCAGCGTGGTGAAGCCGATCTGCGTGGCCTGCTCGGCCGCGCCCTGGGCCATGGATTCCGAGGAATCGCGAAAAGTTTGCGCGGCCGTGTTCACGCGGGCGGTGGAGACGACCACCTGCTTGAGGGTGTCGGCGATGTTCTCCATCATGAGGTTGAACGCGTCGGCCACGTTCCCGAGCGCGCCCTCGGTGACGTGCGCGCGCACGGTCAGGTCGCCATCGGCGGCGTCCGACACGACCTCGAGCATCTGGCGGATGTCGGCCTGGAGGAGAGCGTTCTCCTTCTCGGCCTTTTCCTGCGCGTCAACGCGGGCGTCCACCATCTGGTTGAAGGAAGAGGCGAAGAGGCCGATCTCGTCGCGCGAGAGCTCGGGGGCGCGCACCGAATTGTCGCCGCCGGCGATGCGGCCGGCCACGCGCGTGAGCGCCGAGAGCGGCAGGAGCACGGCGGAGGCGGTGATGATCGAGAAGATCGCCACGATGAGCAGCACGATGCCGCCGATGATGAGCAAGAAGCGCAGGAGGTCGCGCACCTGCGAGAATGCCTCGCGGGAGGTTTGCTCGACGATGAGGCCCAGGTCCAGCCCGGCGACCGAGAGCGGACCGAAGGCGCCGAGCACCTCCTCGCCGCGGTAGGACTGGTAGGTGCCCACGCTCGCGGGGGCCGCGTCCGGGGCATCGGAGAAGACGGCGCGGGCCGCATTGGAATCCACCGTGGCGGCGAGCACGCCGGTGGCGCCGACGGCGTCGCCCGAGCGCGAGGAAAGGACGCGCCGCTGCCCCGTGAGGAGTTGCTCCGGATATCGCACGTCGGAACGGAGCCGAAAGTCACGCCCCACGAGGAAGGCCTCGCCGGTCTGGCCGAGGCCCGCGTCCTCGGGGCGGCCGCCAGCGTTGAGGATGGAATAGATCTTGGCGAGCGAGAGCCGGAAGACCAGCACCCCGAGCGAGCGGCTCATGTTGTCGCTCACCGGCGTGGACATGAACACGGCGGCGTTGTCGTAGGTGACGTCGTAGCGGACGAAGTCCGAGATCATCACCCGCGAGTCGAGGTCGGCGGTCGCGCTGGGATCGGCATACCAGGCCGCGGCGAAAAGGTCCCCGAGCGCGGACGTCCGGCCGGGCACGGGCCGCACGCTGGTGGCGAAGTCCAGTTCCTTGGCGAGGGAATAGACGACGTTGCCATCGGGGTCGATCAGATAGATGTCCTCGTAGCCGAAGCGCTCGGCGATGGCGCGGAAATAAGGATGGTGCCGGTTGTTGGCCACCGCGTAGTCGGAGCGATAGAACGCCTCGCGCAGGGAACGGTCGAACCCCTCGTTCCCAATGATGTCGGTCGTGGCGTTGTTCAGGAACTTCTGGCCGGGCGACGCCGGGTTCTTGACCGTATAGACGAACTGGAGCAGCCGGGCCTCGCGGTCGCGCGGGAGGAAGAGGTCGGCGTTCTCGCGCTCGGCCGTGCCGCGGGCCAGCGCGAGCTTGGAGATGAGGTTGTCCTCGTAGTAGCGGCGCAGGGAGTCGTCGAGCGAGAGCGTGAAGGCGGGGTCCGCGGCGTTGAAGCCCTCGGCGGTGAGCTGCTGAAAGAGGGAGCGCCGCGCGGCGGTGAACTCGTTGAGGGCCGTCTGCACCGAGGCGGACTCGGCCTGCGAGGCGATCTGCGCGCGGGCGGACTGGAAGTAGTCGTTGATCTGGCGCGAGAAGGACACGCGCACCGCGGTGAACTGGTTGGCGACGTTCTTCTGCACCGACTCGCGCAGGATCGCGTAGGCAACGGCGCCGAAGAACCCCAGCGCGACGACCGCCAGGGCGACGTTCACGAGGATGAGCTTCGTGCGGACCTTGACGCGGGACACCGACCCGGCCGCCGGAGGCGGGGCGCTGGGGTCGAGGGCGGTGGCGGGGGCGATGGGGCTGGCCATGGCGCGGGATGAGGTCAGGGTTTGGCGGGAGCGGCTTCCGGCTTGAGAGACGTGACGCTCACGACCCGGCCGCCGCGCACGCTCGTGAGATACACCTGCTTGAGGCCCTGGCGGGTGGACGGGGTGAACGTCACGGCCTGCCCGCCCAACTCCATCGAGAGCGACTCCATCGCCTTCATGAAGCTCGGGACCGAAAGTGACGGCCCCGCCGCGCGCAAGCCCTCGGCGAGGGCCATCGCATTGATGTAGCCCTCCAGGCTGGCGTGCGAGAAGACCGGCTCGCCCGCGTCGCGGAAGTCCTGCTGGTAGGCCGCCACCACGCGCGCGCTGCCATCATTTGGAGACGGAACCACCTGGGTGAGGAACACGCCCTCGGCGTCGCTGCCCGCGGCTTCCGCGAAGGCCTCCGCACCCACGAAGGAGAATCCAACGACCAGCGGGTTGACGCCCCTGCCGTGCAACCCCTTGAGCAGCGTGGCACAGGCGGTGGGAGCGCCTCCCAGCACGAGCGCATCCGGGCGGGTGCTGGCGAGGGAGTCGATCGCGGAGGAGAGGTCGAGCGTGTTGCGCACGTAGGTGACGGACGCGGCGAGGCTGGTCCCGCGCGGCTGGAGGGCCCGCTCGATTGCCCGGCGCATGGCCTCGCCGTCCGCGTCGGCCGGCGCGAACACGGCGATCTTCGTGGCGTTGCGGTCCAGGCTGAGGCGCTCGACGATGAGGGCCGCTTCCTCGAGGTAGCCGGGCCGGACGTGGAAGAGGAAGCGGTTGATGGGCTGGCGAAGGTTTTGCGCGCCCGAAAAAGTGCCGATGAGCGGCACCTGCGCCTCCGCGATCATGCGGGAGGCAGCGCGCGTGTTCACCGCGCCGTTGTAGCAGAGGAGCGCGAAGACCTTCTCCTCGTTGATGAGCCGGCGCGTGTTGAGCACGCAAGGCAGCGGTTCCAGCCGGTCGTCGAGGTCGAGGAGCTTGACCTTGCGGCCGTGAATGCCGCCCTCCTTGGCGTTGAGCCGGTCGAAAAAAACCCGCGCGCCGCGGAGTTGCTCGGAGCCCACGGCGGCGAAGCGGCCGGTCTTGGCCGCCGAAACGCCGACCTTCACCTCGCCGCTGGATACCGGACGATCCACCAAGAGGAAGCCCAAGTTCGGGGGCGCGGTCTGCGCCGGGAGGAGCGGGGCGAACAGCGGAAGCGCGACCGCGGCGGTGGCAAGCAGGAGGCGGCGGGAAGCAGGAGGCGGCATGGGAAAGGAAGGATCACTCCGACGCGGCGGGGGCGCGGAGGCGCAGCACGTTGAGCAGCGCCTCGGCGGAAAGGCAGTGGATCGATCCGCCGGGTCGATCCCAACGGAGCGGGGCAACCTCGGCCCCGGGGTCGTCGGCAAGGAGCGGGGCGAGGCCGGCGTCCGGCACGGGCACCACCTGCTCGAACCGCTCGGTGCGCAGCGCCACCACGCCCTGCGGCGCGCGGACCACGAGGTAGAGCGACTTTCCCCCGGCCGTCGGCGCCGCCGCGGGGAACCACGGCGAGATCGTCCC
>CALMOL010000252.1 GCA_937871685.1 uncultured Verrucomicrobiota bacterium | reverse complement strand
CCCCCATGAACCTCCGTCACCCCGCGCTCCTGCTTCTCCTCGCCATGGCCACCACGTCCGCGTCCGCGCAAACGCAGCTCCCCGGCCGCCGCATCGAGGTGAAGCCCGCCGGCGACTACGCCACCATCGACACCGCCCCGGCCATCCGCGACATGGACGCGCTGGCCAAGGGAAGCGACGCCGAGAAGGCTGCCGTGGCCGCCCGGGTCAAGGCGCGCCCCGGCGACGTGATGCCGCCGGTCTTCCTGAAAATGGCCGACTACCTCTACGAGAAAGGCGACCCCGAGGGCGCATATTTCTGGTTCTGCTTCGGCCGGATGCGCGCACGCTACGACGCCGCGCGCTGCGCCGACGTATCCGCGCGCGGAGGCGTGGCGATCCTGGTCGATGGCGTGAATCGCGAGATGCGGCGCTACGTCGCCAAGATGGCCCCGGACGCGATTGTCCCCTTCGCCCGGCGGGTGCTGAAGCTGGATGCCGACGCGCCCCACAACTACGACCACCGCTGGCTCAACCTGCACGGGATGAACGCCTTCGGCCAGGGAGCCGGCCAGGCGCTCAGCGTGCCCAAGGAGCAATGGCCCGCCCTGCTCAAGCAGACGCGCGACGATTTCCTGACCAGCTGTGAGGAAATGGCCAAGGAGTTGCGGGAAAAGAAGTAGGCGCGCGGAAACCCGCTTCGGCTCCGTCGTGCGGTCGCGCGGCGAGGAGAAATAGAGTTCCGGCGAAAGTCGGTTTCCCCTCGAAACGGAGGGAAAACCACGAAGGCACGAAGCGCACGAAGGCCCGAGAGAAAGCCTCTTCTGGCTTTTCCTTCGTGCGCTTGGTGCCTTCGTGGTGAACTTCGGACTTTTGCCGCAGGTCTAATCAGGGCGCCCCAAACCCAGCCGCCGCCCCTCTCGAGGTTGGTGTCGCCCCGCACGAAAGCGGCGCGGGCAAGCGTCCGCGGTGGCAGAGTGTTCCCCATGCCCCCCACCGTCCGGCCCGATCTGCAGATGTGCCATCGCTGTGGGTTTGAGACGACCGAGTCGTTCTCGCAGTGCCTGCGTTGCGGAGGAGAGCTTCAAACCGCCGTCCAGATTCGGCGGCAGGGCCGGCGCCTCGTTTGGATCGGCGTGCTGCTCATCGCCTTGATGGGCGTCGTCGTCGCGTTCGTGACGCACCTCGTCCTCGCGCCGGCCCTGCCGGCGGGCTTTCCCCGCATCACGGAGACCCCCGACATTCTGGCAGCCACGTATGCCGCCCTGCTGCTACCCCTGGCTTTTGGCTTCGCGTGCGTTTGGAAGGGTGCGGCCCAGTGGAGGAGCGGCCGGCCCAGCCTCCGTCTGCTCACCCTCGGCCTCGGCATCGGGGTCGTCCTGCTGTCGGGGGCGGCGCTGCTGCTCTTGCTGCGCTGAAGGGAAAAACCCGCCGGCTGGCGAAGCCAAAGCCCTCGCGCTCAGGCCCTTGTCTTTGCCCACATCTCCCAGGACGGCCGCGGTTTCTGCAACGCCTCGGCCGGTCCCGGGGAGGGCGCGGCGTCCCGCCCGCCGGCAGGCTGGCGTCCTCGCCGGCCGTCCGCTTCCGCCGGATTCTGTCCGGGGCCGCGGAGAGAAGCCGGCGGACTGCCTCGGGCGAGACGCCCATCGGCGGCGGGCGGGACGCCGCGCCCTCCCCGGGACCACCGAGGACGTTGCAGAAACCGGGCGCGCCGGAAGAGATGTGGGTGAAAGATAAGCACTCAAGCCACCGAGGGAAGCCGAGGCGCACGAAGCAAGGCGCGCGAGGCGCTTGGCGACGCACTCCGCCGTTGATCCACCGGCCGGCCGCGCGTTGCTTGCCCGACCATGATCGCACGGAGCTGGCACGGACGTGTCCCCACAAGCAAGGCCGAGGCCTACCACGAATACCTGCTGCGCACCGGCCTCGCCGACTACGAAGCCACGCCCGGCAACCGCGGCGTCCAGGTGCTCCGCCGCACCGAGGGCGAGACCACGCACTACGTGCTCATCACGCTGTGGGAATCCTACGAGGCCATCCGCGCTTTCGCGGGCGAGGACTACCGGATCGCCCGCTACTATCCCGAGGATGACGAATACCTCGTTGAGCGCGAGTATTTCGTCACGCACTACGAAGTCCTGGCCACCGCCCCGGCGCCCGACCGCGCGCCATGAGTCCGAAGCCCATCTCGGGCGGCTGCCTGTGCGGCGCCGTGCGCTACGAGGCGAGCGGCCCGCCCATCCCGGGCTCGCACTGCCACTGCCTCGACTGCCGCCGCCACGCGGGCGCCCCCTTCGTCACATGGGCCGGATTCCGCCGCGGCGACCTGCGCTTTCTCACCACGCCCCCGCGCGAGATCGCGTGGGCCTGCCGCCTGCGCGGGTTCTGCCCGCAATGCGGCAGCCCGCTGACGATCCGGGACGGACCGGATGCGGAGATCGTGGACGTGACCGTGGCCAGCTTCGACGACCCGACCGTCGTCACCCCGGTCGCCCACATTTGGACGGAAGACCGCCTGCCGTGGATCCACTTGGCCGATGGCCTTCCGCAATTCCCACAAGCGCGCTCCCGCGAAGAGCCCTCACGGGCTGCTGCGCCATGGCTTTACGGCTTAACGAGCACGAACTTCTGGATGCGTTTGCCGGTGTCCACTTCACCGGTGTAATAATTGCCTTCCGAGTCGAGCGCGGCCTGATGCACCCAGTGGAACTGGCCGGCGTTGCGGCCGCTGTGGCCGAAGCGGGAGACGATCGCGCCGTCGCTGCGGCGCAATTCCCAGATCACGTTGTTCGTGCCGTCGGCGACGAGCAGGTATTTCTGCTCTTTGTCGGCGGAAAAATTCACCGTCCAGCATGAGCCCGCGCGGAGCGTGGCTTTGCTGACAAAAAACTCCTTCTGAAACTTGCCGCCCTTGTCGAAGACCTGGATGCGGTTGTTCACCCGGTCGCACACATAGACCAGGCCGTCGGCCGAGAGGCGCACCGCGTGCACGGGATTGGCGAACTGCTTGGACGCCGGGTCGCCCACGAGCCGGTTCACCGCGGGGCCGTTGTCGATCTCGCTCAGCGGGATGCCGTAGGCGCCCCAGCCGCGCTTGAACGCGCCGGTCTCGGAGTCATAGACGACCACGCGCTTGTTGCGGTAGCCGTCGGCGATGTAGACCTCGCGCGCCGCTTCATCGACGTCGATGCCGGCGGGCGAGCCGAGGATCGAGGTGTCCTGGTTGTTGATCGGCGCGTCGCCGGGATGGCCGATGGTCAGGAGCAGCTTGCCGTCATTGGTGAACTTCATGATGTGCCGGTCGGTCGGGCCGTTGCCCCCGAGCCAGACGTTGCCGGCCTTGTCCACGAAGATGCCGTGCTCGGAGGCCGGCCAATCGGGCACGAAGCCGGGGCCGCCCCAGGATTTGACGAGGTTGCCGGCTTTGTCGAAGACGAGGACCGAGGGCGTGTCGGCGCAGCAGATCGACTCGGGCGGCTTTTGCGCGGCGCCGAGCTCGTCGGGCGTGTTCGTGCGCGGACGCTGGAGCACCCAGATTTGGTCGAGCCGATCCACGGCCAGGCCGCCGACCTGCGCCATGATCCAATTGTTCGGCAACTCCTTCGGCCACTCGGGCGCGACGCGGTAGCTCGGGGCGTCGGCGGGGGGCGCCGGGCTGGCGGACTGGGCGCGGAGCGGCGGACTCAGCGTCGGCGCGGCAACCAGCATTCCGAGCGTGAGAGTGGCGAGAGATTTTTTCCAGCCGTGGGAGATGCTTGGCGAGTTCATGGAGGAAGGGCGGGGGACGAGGGAATGACAGTGGGACCCTTGGCTAAGGCAACAAGGCTTGGACAGCTCTCTCAGAACCTGCGTGGGGTGGGGCTTTCCTCAACGTCAAGCGACCGGATGACGACGATCTTCGCGTTCGGTTTGCTGGCGGCGTGGTTAGTCTTGGCCGCGACGGCGCGAAGGTCTTAATGGGCGATCGTTGGCTGACTCCTGGGCTAGAAAACGGCGTCGGCTCTCAGAAAGAACCTGCGCAGGGATGACTTGAAGAAAGTCAATTTGTGTTCTTCCTATGGGGGAATCGCGAATCAAACCCTTCAACCGAAGGGGGGAAAGAAGCCATAACACAGAGACCGAACTATATGAAGGTAACATTCCTCCATCTCTCCGACCTCCACTACCGTCCCGCTTGGCCGGAAGAATGTGAGCTGGTGTTGGATAGCCTGTTTAAAGATATTGAAGGGCAACTGAAAAATTTCGAGAATCCCTACGTCTTGTTTTCCGGTGATCTGGTTCAGGCCGGAGATGCGGGGCACTATACGGAATACGCTACAAAAGTTACCGCAAAACTAGAAGCGCTGGGAATAAAACAGGATCGTAGGATTTGTGTCCCGGGTAATCATGACGTCTCTCGTTTGGCTCTAAAGGATATAATTACGATACAAAGGGGCGCGCTGAGTGAGCTGAAGAGCGAAGAGTTGTTCAATCGGGCACTGCCGAATTTATCTCGTTTGTTTTTTGAGCCAACATTTGCGCCCTACAAGGCGGCGGAGCGCGAATTTGCCACCTACAACTGTTGCCAAAGTAAAATAGGTGGAACTGGGTGGGAGCTACCTGAGGGCGTCGGATTGTTCTGTCTCAATACTGCGCTTTGCTCCTTCGGTGGGTCCGAAGATCCTTTAACCGGGGATGCTATCTCCGATAAAGATCGTTTATGTGTTGACACGCGTTCGTTGAATCAATGGTTGCTCTCAACTCCGTCAACTGTGCGTGTGCTCGTGATGCATCACCCGCTAGAGTGGCTTTCGGAGTGGGCGAAAATTGAATTGGAGAATGCGATTGATAATAAATTCCGCCTAGTGTTTTGTGGGCACATCCATCGCGGGATGTCGACTATCACATCTCGCGGAACTCGAAATGCCATACAATGTGTAGCTCCTGCGCTATTCACGCGTAAAAAAGATGAGCTCGGGTATACTTTTGTAACTATTGACACCGAAACTGGCGAGATTGAGGTTGTATATAGGCAGAAGACATCGACCAATAATTTCGTCGCAGGGGTCAGTTTGGCAGATAATGATACTGGAAAAAAAAATTTCGCGGCGGGGGTAACTAGTCCAGCTGCGATTGAATTGACTCCTGCAACCGTAAGCACAGGGGATACACAAAGCGTCCTTGAAGCCGAGTTTGATGAAGCATGCACGTGCTACTCATCAAAACGTAGAATTTGGGTTGATCGCGATATATCGCGGTCGCCCGAGACGACGAGTAACAAAAAGGACGCTGTATTTGTAAGTTTACAGGAAATAAGCAAAGAGCTTCGACCGTATATCATCCGCGCTCCGAAGGAATATGGTCTGACAAGTCTTGGTAAGTATCTTTCACTTCAATATTATCTAAGCACTTCTGGTTCGAAAGCCGCATTGTTTTGCGATGCGAATGACATTCCAGCGCATCGTCAAGGCGTTCTGAAATACATTTCGAGTCGGTGCGCGGAAATTTTCATCGAGCCGGCACAATTAGGGGGATTCATAGTAGATAATTGGCAAGACGATACTAATGCTCAGAAAATCTTGGGAATCATCGCTGCGGAGTTTTCTCATCTGCCAGTAGTAATATTACAAGGGTTCGAAGATTTTAGGCACATAGCGGATGCGCTTACAATACCGAAAACCGAAAAGCACGAAGTTCTCTATCTATGGTCATTGAAGCGCGCACGCATTCGCGAGCTGGTGACCGCTTATCTTGATCTGATAGATTCTCGCCTGGACGAAGGTCTAGCAACCAAGAAAGTTATCGATGATATCGATGCCTTGAACATGCATCGAAGCCCGCTGAACTGTCTTTTGATTCTAAAATTGATTGAAAGATCATTTGAGGACAGCCCCGTGAACCGAACCGAAGTTATCGGAAAAGTCCTGCACTTCTTATTTTACGAGTTCGATCAAATCCCCAGATACGCAACGCGACCGGACCTAAAAGACTGCGAGTTCGCATTAGGGTTTCTTTGTGAGTGGCTAATCAGAACAGGTAAGCGATCTTTCACAAAGATGGAATTCTTTGATAAAGTTCGTGAATACTGTGACCGACAAATGATTTCACTCGAAATCGACGTTCTTTTCTCCTTCTTGGCGACGGAAAACATCTTCGTGAGGCGTGGTAACGTATTTTCCTTTAGGCTCACTTGTTGGATTTATTATTTCGCAGCACATCGAATGTATCACAGTCGAGAGTTTGCGGAATTTATTTTTTCAGATGTTAGATACGCTGCGTTCCCAGAAATAATAGAGTTCTACACGGGAATCGATAGAATGCGAACAGATGCGATCACTAGTATGACGGCAGACCTGCGGCGTATGGATGCGGAGTTTATCGCAAGGACTAGTATTGCAGTAGATTTTAATCCGCTGGGGCATGCTTTATGGATGCCAAATCCTGATGCGGTGGCACGCCTTGAGCAAGAAGTGGTCAGTAGTATTCGAGAGTCGGCCCTGCCCGATGTTGTGAAGGACGCTATTGCTGATAAGAATTACGACAACTCAAGGCCATATCATCAAGAAGTGAGTGAATTTATCAATCGATCATCGCTACATCAAATGATGCATGCTATGACGGGCGCAGCCCGCGCTCTCAGAAATAGCGATCACGTTGACCCTGTGGCCAAGATGCAACTCCTAGAGGCGGTTATGAACTGCTGGTTTCGGATGTGTCAGATTTTGGTGATCTTAACGCCTCTTCTTGCAACAAAACGTTATGCGGTGTTTGAGGATGCGGGATTTGTGCTGAGCGATGAACAGGCGGACTCGTTCTCATCGCTTGGTGAACTGTGGAAGGCTCTTGTATATTCAAGTGTTGATAATGTTGTCGAATGGCATCAATTAGATATCTTTTCGAAGAGGCTCGGCGCGTTGTTCGAGAAATACGTTGCTTCTCACCACGGAGAAATGGGCGAGCTATTCGTGATTCTTCTTCTTATAAAGCAGCGTCCGCCTGGATGGGAGGTTGCGGTGAAAAATTTTATACTTCGTTCGCATAAGAACTCATTCTATTTGTATAGGGTTCATGAGAACCTGTGGAATGAATTTCGCGTTAGTTTCGCCAATGAAAAGACAAGGCAAGAATTGCGCAACCTTGCCGCAATGTCTGTGGCCAAACACAAAACCGGCGTCAAACATCCGAACATAAAATTGGTTGAAAGAGCTGCAAAGGCCCTCGATGAGACCATTGCTACTGAGTCTCCAAGGACAGAAGAATGAAGCGAGTTTGCTAAAATATAGCCGAGATAGCTTCTGCGCAGTTGGCGTTTGTGGTGCGAACTGGTGCTTTACGAGCAGTTCAGAGATGTCAGCGCTTCCGGCGATAGCTGGGTGCCGCCCGCGACCGCGAATCTCGGTGCACCCAAGGTCCAATTCCACGCCGGTGGAGCGACGGAGATGATTTTCGATGAAAAAACGGCGCAAGCTCGGAGGGAAGCCTGCGCCGTGATGGATTGGGAAGAAAGCGACCGTGGTATGGCTCTCAAGGAGCCTTGGGCGTGCTGCCGCCGGCGGGGGGCGGAGTGTCGTCGGTGGGCTTGTCCTTCCTGCGGTGGGGGCGGCGCTCGATGTGGCGCGCACCGCGGCACGGCGTGCGGAGCGTCGCGTCGTGACCGTTGCCAGCGGCGGCTACGTCTTCAGCCCGGCCATCCTGGCCTATCTCAACCGGTTGTCATCGCTCCTCTTTAT
>CALMOL010000251.1:5136-15074 GCA_937871685.1 uncultured Verrucomicrobiota bacterium | reverse complement strand
CCCCCCCCCCCCCCCCCCCCGCCCCCCCCCGCCGCCGCCCCGACGGGCGGGCCGGCAGTCAAAGGACAGGAGGACAGGAAGGCAGGAGGAACAGGAGGGGAAAGAAGATCATTCCCATGAGTTTCTCCCTCCTGTCTTCCTGTTCCTCTTGCCCCCCTGTTAAAATCCTGCCGGCCGCGAATGCCTCCGTGTCCTCTCGGCTGGCCCGCGCGCCGGCCCCGTGATTGAATGACGACCCCACCATGCCAAACGAACCCGAGCTCTCCGTCGTCGTCCCGTTGTTCAACGAGGAAGACAACGTCGCGCTGCTCCAGCGCGAGATCGCGGCGGCGCTGGCGGGGCGGGATCACGAACTGATCCTCGTGGACGACTGCTCCACCGACCGCACGCGCGAGCGGATCGAGCGCGGGCCGGGCGTGCGGGTGCTCGAGTTCGAGAAAAACGCCGGCCAGAGCGGCGCGATGCATGCCGGCATGAACGCCGCGCGCGGCCGCTTCGTGGGCCTGCTCGACGGCGACCTCCAAAATGATCCCGCCGACCTGACGCGCTTGCTGGCCGCCCTGGAGGAACAGGGCGTGGACCTCATGTGCGGCTGGCGCGCGCACCGGCAGGACAGTTGGTCAAAGAAGCTGACGAGCCGCGTGGCCAACCTCGTGCGCTCGCGCTTCACCGGCGACGGCGTCCACGACACCGGCTGCACGCTCAAGGTGATGCGCCGGGAGTGCGTGGGCGCGCTGCTGCCCTTCAAGGGGATGCACCGCTTCATCCCCGCGCTGATCAAAGGCGCCGGTTTCAAGGTCGCCGAGATGCCGGTGCACCATCGCGCGCGCGTCCACGGCGTGAGCAAGTATGGCTTCGGCAACCGCGCCTTCCGCGCCACGGCCGACATGTTCGGCGTGCGCTGGCTCCTCTCGCGTCGGCTGGACTACCGGGTAAAGGGCGATACCCAAATGGATTAGCCACAGAGGCACAGAGAGCACAGAGGGGCCTGCTGGGGAGGATTCGCTCTGCGTCCCATCTATATTTCTCTGTGCCCTCCGTGTCTCCGTGGAAAAACAACGGCGCTACGGCACGATGTTCACGAGGCGGTCGGGGACCACGATCACCTTGCGCGGCGTCTGGCCGCCGAGCTCGGCGGCGATCTTCGGGAGCGCCAGCACGAGCGCGGTCAACTCGGCCTCGGGCATTCCCTTCCGCACGGTGACCTTGTCGCGCAGCTTGCCGCGCACCTGCACGACGATCTCGACCTCCTCGACGGCGAGGATCGCCTCGTCCCACGTGGGCCAGAGCTGCTCGGCACAAAGCTTCGATCCGTCGCCGCCGGCCGGCGGGAAAGCGGCGTTCAACTGCGCCCACAATTCCTCCGCGATGTGCGGCGCGAACGGACAGAGCAGCACGACGAGCGTGCGCAACGCGGCGAGCGGCCGCGGCGAGGCGGCGGTCAACTCGTTCACAAAGATCATCATCGCGGAGATGGCCGTGTTGAACGCCATCGCCTCGATGTCCTGCGTGACCTTCTTCACCGCGGCGTGCCGGGCACGCTCTAGCGCGGGCGGGAGCGCCACGTCCTGCACGGCGGTGGGATGGACGCGCCACTGGCCGGCCTGGTCTTCCTCCATCATGAGGCGCCAGGCGCGGGCGAGGAAGCGGTGGACGCCCTGCACGCCGGTGGTGCTCCACGGCTTGGTGTCCGTGAGTGGCCCCATGAACATCTCGAAGCAGCGCAGGGCATCCGCGCCGAACTCGCGCACCACGTCGTCGGGGTTCACCACGTTGCCGAAGGACTTCGACATCTTCCGGCTGTCCTCGCCGAGGATCATGCCCTGGTTCACGAGCTGCTGGAACGGCTCGGGCGTGGACACGAGGCCATAGTCGAAGAGCACCTTGTGCCAGAACCGCGCGTAAAGGAGGTGCAGCACGGCGTGCTCGGTGCCGCCGACGTAAAGATCCACGCCGCCGGGTTTGGCATCGGGCTGCGGCGCGGTGGAGCCGGTCATCCAGTAGCGCTCGGCTTCCTCGCCGACGAAGCGCTCGTCGTTCCGCGGGTCGCAATAGCGCAGGTAATACCAGCAGGAGCCGGCCCACTGGGGCATCGTGTTCGTCTCGCGGCGGAGCGTGTCCGAGTAGCGAATCCAATCCGTGGCCTTCACGAGCGGGCCGCGCGGGTCGCCGGTGGGCTTGTAGTCGGAAAGCTCGGGCGCGAGCAAGGGAAGCTCGCTCTCGGGGATCGCGTGGTGATGGCCGGTGGCGTCCTCCCAAGTCACGGGGAAGGGCTCGCCCCAGTAGCGCTGGCGGGAGAAAAGCCAGTCGCGCAGCTTGTAGGTCACGCGGCGGGTGCCGCGCTGGGCTTCTTCCAGCCACGCGATGATGCGCCGCTTCGCCTCGGGCGTGGGCAGGCCGTCGAGGAAGCCGGAGTTGACCGCGGTGCCGTCGCCGAGGAAGCCGCGCGCGGCCGTGCCCTCGGAAGGCGGTTGCACGACCTCCACGACGGGCAAGCTGAATTTCTCGGCGAACTCCAGGTCGCGCGCGTCGTGACCGGGCACGGCCATGATCGCGCCGGTGCCGTAGCCCATGAGCACGTAGTCGGCGATCCACACGGGAACGCGCTCGTCGTTCACGGGATTGATCGCGAACGCGCCGGTGGGCACGCCGCTCTTGTCCTTGGCAAGGTCGGTGCGGTCGAGGTCGGTCTTGTTCGCGGCGACGCGGCGATATTCGTCCACGGCGGCGCGCTGCTCCGGCGCGGCGATCGCATCCACGAGCGGGTGCTCCGGCGCGAGCACCATGTAGGTGGCGCCGAAAAGGGTGTCGGGCCGCGTGGTGAACACGCGGATCTCCCCGGGATGATCGGCGAGGGAGAAAGTGATCTCCGCGCCCTCGCTGCGGCCGATCCAGTCCATCTGGCGCTTCTTGATGCCCTCGGGCCAGTCGAGGCCTTCGAGATCGGCGATGAGACGCTCAGCGTATTTCGTGATGCGGAGCATCCACTGCTTGAGCGGGCGGCGCTCAACGGTGTAACCCTTTTCACGCCATTCATCCACCTCCTCGTTGGCGAGCACGGTGCCGAGGTCGGACGACCAATTCACCGGCGCGTCGGCGATGAAAGCGAGGCGCTGCGCGTCGATCTCCTCGCGCGCGAGGCCGCGCGCCTCCAGTTCCGTGATCGGCCGGGCGCGCCGGGTCTGCCCGTCGTAGTAGGAATGATAGAGGCGCAGGAAAATCCACTGCGTCCAGCGGACGTAGCCGGGATCGGTGGTGTTCACCTCGCGGTCCCAGTCGTAGGAAAAGCCGAGCGACTGAAGCTGGCGGCGAAAGTTGTCCACGTTCCGCTGCGTGTTGAGGCGCGGATGCTCGCCGGTCTTGATGGCGTGCTGCTCGGCGGGCAGGCCGAAGGCGTCCCAGCCCATCGGGTGGAGGACGTTGTAGCCGTTCATCCGCCGGAAGCGCGCGAGGATGTCGGTGGCCGTGTAGCCCTCCGGGTGGCCGACGTGGAGGCCCGCGCCGCTCGGATACGGGAACATGTCGAGCACGTAGAACTTCGGTTTCGAAGCGTCGAAATTCGGATCGCCGGGATTCGGCGTGCGGAAGGTCCCGCGCTCGGCCCACGTGCGCTGCCAGCGCGGCTCGAACTCATCGCAGGGAAACGGCCGGCGGCGCTCGCCGGCGGGGGCTGGGGAAGTCATGTCCACGAACTGGTAGCGGATGAACGGCGGCCCCGCGGACGGCGCGGGACCAGAAGGGCGGAGATCATCGGGCATCACGCAGAAAATGCGAGCGTGGCGGCGGCTTGCACGCCCATTCATGCGACCTCCGTCGCACACCCGTTGGCGCTCGGAAAAATGAATCCGCCGGCCGCGGAGCGGTCCGCACGTGAGTAGCCGTGGTCGAGCCGAAGGCGAGGCCACGGAACGGAATTGGATTGCACCCAGCCGCGGCAGCGGCGCAACCTGTCCAGCCCCGCGCCCCATGGCGAACTGGCCAGCCTGCACCCGAGCCTTGCCCTGGCCCAGTATGTCGAGAAGGTGAAGACCGGCTCGACGAACTGGATCCGGCGCGAGGGCTTGATTGACGATTGGCCGGGCTGGCAGGATGGCTACGGCGCGTTCACCGCGTCGCGGGCCGAGAAGGAGGCGCTGATCGCGTATATTAAGGGGCAGGAAGAACATCACCGGACCATGTCCTTCGGGGACGAACTGCGGGCCCTCCTGGAGAAGGCCGGCGTGGCCTACGACCCCAAATATCTCGTCTGATCCGACGCCGCCGAGTGCCGCCGCTCCGCGGCTGGCACGTGGGGCGGACACAAACCGTGGCCTCGCCTGCGGCTCGACCACGGCTACTCACGTGATCGCCGCTCCGCGGCTGAGATGGCGGCTGCGAGTTGGTTCGCGGATTGATTCTTCTCGTGGCGGCGGAGCATTCACCGTTCTGATTGGCCGCCGAGGTCTCCTTTTCTTGGCCGGCAGGCGGCCGGCCTACGACATGAAGTTCAGGTCGGCCCGGCCGGCGTTGAAGCGGCCGATGTTCGGGAACACGGTGCTCATCTGGCCGGGGGTGATGCCGAACCACGTCGCCAGCTTCATCGAGTATTCGTCCACGGCGGTGCTGGGGATCCAGCGGCCGTAGCCGGTGTCGTCGGGGCCGTTCACGGAGAGGATCGGGTAGCGGCCATACACGTCGCCGCCGCGCACGTCGCCGCCGACGACGATGTGGTGGCCGCCCCAGCCGTGGTCGGAGCCCTGGCCGTTGCTCGTGAAAGTGCGGCCGAAGTCGGACGCGGTGAAGGCCGTGACCATGTTCGCCACGTTCAGCTCCACGGTGGCGTTGTAGAAGGCGTTGAGGGAGGCGGAGAGGTCGGCGAGGAGCGGGCCGTGGTTGTCGAGCTCCTCGGCGTGGGTGTCGTAGCCGCCCTGGGACACGAAGTAGATTTGCCGCCGGTGGCCGAGATTGGAGCGGATGGAGATGAGCCGCGCGATGATCTTGAGCTGGTTGGCGAGGTTGGAATTCGCCGGGAAGACCGTGGCGAGCGCCGGCGCGGCGGCGAGCGCGGTGGAGATGAGCGCGTTGTTGTCGATGGCGCGGCGCGTGGTGGCGGCAAAGGCCTTCTCGAAGAGGTTCGTGTAGGGCAGGTTGACGATGTTGTTGTAGGCCACGTAGCGCGCGTCGTTGGTGGCGCCGAGGTTGTTGAGCGCGACGGAGCCGTTGGAGCCGACCTGGTATTGCGAGATCTGGTTGCCGACCTCGAAGGTGTTCGTGCCGGCCGCCGAGATGGACATGGAAACCGACCCGGAGTTGAGCGTGTTGAGGAGGTCGGCCAGGCGTCCGCCCCAGCCGGTGCGCGAGGGGGAATCCGGCCATGAGGTCTGCCACTGGATCTGCTGGTCCTCGTGCGAGAAGAGCTGCGGCGGCAACTGCGCGGAGCCGTTCAAATACGTGGCGCGCGTGACGGGCGCGGCGAGCGAGCCGGTGTTGGCGATGAAGGCGGCCTTGCCGGAGTTGAAGAGCGCCTGGATCTCCGGCATCGAGGGATGCACGCCGAACTGGCCGGCGTTGACGCCGCTGGCGTTGGCGGCGTTGATCGGGCGGATGGAGTTCTGCGGGAGCGCGAGGATGCCGCGGGCGGACTGGTAGGCGTTGTAGTTCGGCGTGTCGAGCGGGAGCAGGACGTTGGCGGAGTCGTTGCCGCCGTAGAGGAACACGCAGACGAGCGCCTTGTAGTCGCCCGGGGTGATGCCACCGGTGTCGGTGACGGGGCCGCCGCGCAGGTTGAGGCCGGCGGCGGCGTTCATGGCGCGCAGATACCAGATGGTGGACGCGATGCCGGCGGTGCCGACGCCGGCGCAGGCGGCTTGGCGGATGAAGGCGCGACGGGAGAGGCTCATGGCGGAAAAGATCTAAGGTTTAGGCTTCAAGCTTCAAGGAAGGCAGAGAAAGGCGGACAAAGGGCGGAAAGGTGAAGGAGACTTCAGTTTGATCGGGAGATTTGGATCTGCTCGGCAGCTCAGAGTCTGGAACTTGAAGCTTCTCGGCCGTTCGGGCCTTCCTTGAAGCTTGAGGCTTGAATCTTGGAGCTTCTTTCCGCCCCTCACTTCTGCACGCAGAACTCGGGGCTGGTGGCGATGAACTGCACGGCGCGCTGGGCGCGGGCCAGCGGGTCGGTGGTGCCGCTGACGGCGTTGATGACCTGCGTGCGAAGGCCCGAGGACATCTGGCCGGCGAGGAGCACCGTGTTGAGGGAATCGACCAGCGTGGTCGCGTTGGACGCGATGGCGACCTGAGCGCTCAGGTCGAAGCCGATGGTCGCGGGCGAGCCGGGCGAGGCCACGAGCGCGACCTTGGCGCGCAGGTTGTTCGACGAGGAGACGACCTGCGTTTCGGTGGTGATCTGGTATTCCGGCGAGGTGAGGCCGGCCGCGGCGATCTCGCCGGGCAGGGAGTAGAAGGGCGAGAAGAAGTTGAAGACCGAGTTCGCCTGCATGGCGGTCTGGCCGTAATTGGGGCCGAGGTCGTAGTCGAAGAGCTGCCAGCGGTTGTTATAGGCGCGGGCGTTGAAGGCGCGGTAGAGGTTCGCCAGGCGCACGAGCGGCTCGCGCTGCTTGCCGAAGTTGTTGTTGGTCAGGTTGGCCGGCGTGCGCGCCTCGTAGTCGAGGAAGATCTGGCGCACCACGGCGCCGAGATCGCCGCGAACGCCCTGGCCGTTGTCGGCAAACTTTTGCGCGACGCGGTAGATGTAGCCGGGCGAGGGATTGCTCGTGACGAGGCGCTGGATGAGGTGGCGCGAGACGAAGACGCCGCAGGTCGGGTGGTTGAAGACCACGTCGAGCGCGTCCTTGAGGTCCTGCTGCGCGGTGCGGTTGGACGGGAGCGTGACGCCGTCGAGGAGGAGCTTCGCGTCCGTGTCGTGGTGGCCGGGCACGGCCTGCATGAGCTGGCGCCAGTTGTCGGCCACGTAGAGCCACTGCGGCGTGCCGACCTGCGCGAAGTTCCAGCCGGTGAAGACGTGCGCGTAGCCGATCACCTCGTTCTGCCCGTAGGTGGGCACGGGGTTGTTGGAGGAGTCGAGGACGATGGAGCCGTCCGGGTGCAGGCGCGTGAGGCCGAGGGAGAAAAGCTGCAGGACCTCGCGGCCGTAGTTCTCGTTGGGCTGCTGGCCGGTGGCCGGGTCCGGCTTGTCGTTTTGCAGCATGTCGAGATACACGCCCATCGCCGGGTGGAGCGTGACTTCCTCGAGGAGGTTGCGGTAGTTGCCGAGGCCGTGCTTGAGCAGCACGTCGTAGAATCCGGCGATGGCCCACGGCTCGTTGGAAATGTCGCCGTCGCGCGAGGAGATGACCATCAGCTCCGAGAGCGCGAAGGCCACGCGCTGGCGGACCTGGTCGGGGGCGAGCACGGCCTGCTTCCACCAGGACTCCTGGTAGGAATTGAACGAGGTTTGCTGGCCGGAGAGCGCGAGGTTGTCGAGGTAGGGCGTGTGGTAGGTGGGCGCGGTGGCGATCTGGTTGTCGAGCCACGCGGCGTAGCCGTCGCGGCGGACGGCGGCGATGTCGGCGCTCGTGGGGCCGAAGGTGCTCTGGATGAGGAAGCGCGCGGCCTCGGCGTCCGTGGCCGCCGTCGTCGGAGCGGCCGGGGGCGCCGCCGGTGGGGTGAACGCGGCGGAATTCCCGACGGAGCGGCCGAGCTGCCCGCGCAGCTCGCCGCTCGGATACGCGGCCGTCGCCACGGACAGATAAACCCTCCCCTGCTTGAGCGCGGCCACGTGGGCGGGATTCGTGATGATCCACGCGCGGGTTCCGTCGGACTGCGCCGCGGAGGCGGCGTAGTCGAAGATGACCGGCCCGGTCTGGCCGGGATCGGCCGGGCCGCGCAACGTCGCGGCGGAGATGGCCCCGGAAAGCGAGCTGGTCCGCAGCGACACCACTGCGGCCGAGTCATCGGCGGCGAGGGTCACGGACCCAAACCCGCTGGCGGAGCCGGCCACGCCGGACTCGCGGGCGAGCGGCGCAAACCAGAGCGTTGTCGGGCCGGTGGGATTCAGCGGGGCGACATACGCGGAAAGGACGGAACCCGTGGCGCCCACGATCTCCGAGGGCGCGGTGCCGGTCTGGCCCGGCTTGAGCCAGCCAATGGAAAGATGGTCGCCGCCGGAGCCTTCGCGGTGGAGCGCCTCGAAGTAGTAGCGCTGGCCGGCGGTGAGCGTGATGAGCGCGGACTTCTGCGTGGCGTAGGTGTTCCAGGTGCGATAGCCGACGTAGGAGGTGTAGCAGCGCCGCGTCAGCGTGGCGGGTTGGTCGTCGTTGGCGAGCCAGAACTCGCCGATGTCGTCGGCCGCCACCCAGAACGTGTAGGCGCCGGTCGTCGGCGCGGTGATCCAGCCGCGGACGCGCGAGCCGTAGCTGTCGGCCGTGTTCTGCGGAATCTCGATCGTGGGCAGCAGGCGGATGCTTTGCGGCGGGGTGCCGAAGGGCACGTCGGAAAGCTGGTAGCCGCCCACGCCGGTCCACACTTCCATGAAGACCTGCCCGGCCGCCGGCAGCGGCGAGAGCGTGACCGTGGCCGCGTTCGGCGAGCCGACCGTGTAGCCGGCCGCGGCGGCGACTGTGGCGATCACCGTTTTGGTGGCGGTGAAGGTGGCGCCGGCGGCGAGCCGGACCAGCACCGAGACGGAATTCACGCCCAGCGGGAACGTCACGGTGCCCGAGAGCGGCATGTAGTCGGTGCCGGAAACGCCGGTGCCGGTCACGGTGTAGGTGGCGGTGAAGGCGTTGACGTTGCCCAGGCGCCGGAAAACGAGCGTGGCCGTGTCGCCGGTCGCGGCGGTGGCCACGCCATCGGTGACGGCCACGGTCACGGTGTTCGTGGCGGACAGGGCGTTGGCGAGCGTCTCGCGGTCGCCGAGGCCGGTGTTGAAGGTGTCGGGCCGGAAGGGATCGAAGCCAAACTTGACCTCGGCCCAATCCGAAAGGCCGTCGTTGTCCGAGTCCACGTTCGTGATCGAGACGCGAAAGGCGCGCGAGCCGGCCGGGAAGGGGCCGAAGGTGGCGGCGAGCTGGCCGCCGGTGCCGTAGAGCGGCACGCCGATGGCGGACCACGCCGAGCCGAGCGGGGCGGCGGTCTGGACTTGATAGGACTTCCCGGCCTGCGAGGCCCATCGCAGCGTGACGCTCGTGTCGGGATTGACCGTGACGCTCGGGTTGGGCGGCGCGGAAGCGGGATTGCGCGGATCGGTGCCCGCAATCATCTCCTGGAAATTGTTGAAGCCGTCGCCGTCGTCGTCCGCGAGGGGGTTGAGGCCGGTGGCGTTGTAATAGGTCTCCCAGGCGTCGTCGAGCGTGTTGCCGTCGGCGTCGATGGGCGCAGCCAGGGCGGACGAGGCGGGAAGCGCGAGCCACAGGGCGGCGGCAGCGGCGAAAATCGGGAGGGTCTTCTTCATGCGACGCGGGAAGTGAGCACCGCGGGTATGCAGATGCCATGCCATGAGGCATCCGCAGGCGAATCGAGACGCGATCCGCGCGACCCATTCCGCACCGTGGAAGCATCGGTCGTGATGCATCCGTTGCCGCGGCGTCGCGCGCTTCTTATCACCGCATGACCGCCGCGCCCGCTCTCTGCTTGAACTCTTCTTTTCTCGGCGTGTTCGCACACGCGGGGTTCGTCACCGGGCTGGAGGAGGCGGGCGTGACGCCGTCGCGCCTGTCCGGCGCCTCGGCCGGGGCGGTGGTCGCGGCCCTGCGGGCGCACGGGAAGTCGGGGCGGGAAATCTTCGATCTGATGCTCGCGTCAAACCTGCGCGGCCTGTTCTTCGAAGCGGGTGCCTTGCCGAGGGCCGCGGCGACCCCCTGACCCCCGGCCGCCTGGGCGAGGCCATCGGCCTGTCCTCCGGCGCGACCACCGCCGCGATCGACCGCCTCGAGCGCGCCGGGCACCTGCGCCGGGCCCGGGAG
>CALMOL010000251.1:0-5126 GCA_937871685.1 uncultured Verrucomicrobiota bacterium | reverse complement strand
GCTCGACCCCTAGCGCAGCGGCTGGATGAGGACCCGCTGCGGGCCGAGCGCGCCGAGACGATGATGGCAGGGTGGTTTGGCGACGCTCGCATGGAGGAGGCGCTCATTCCCTTGCGCGTCGGCGTGACGAATCTTTCGCAAACCCGAGGTGAGGCGGTATCCCAGGGGCAAACGCGCGATTACGTGCTCGCCTCCTGCACCGTTCCGGGAATCTTCGGCGCGCGCGAAATTGACGGCGAGGCTCTCGTGGATGGCGGCTTCGCCGATCCCGAGCCTATCGGCCCCTGGCTCGGCGATCCAGCCGTCCCCACCATCCTGGTCCACCGCATCGACCGCGCTCCGCCGCCGCCCGCCCGGCCGACGCTGGCGTGGATCCTCGACCGCGGCCGCCACGCCGCCGGCGCCCAGCTCGCCGAGGCGCGCGAAATGATCGCCGCGCGAACGGGCCAGCGCCTGGAAATGGTGACGACGCGCATCCGCCCGCCGCGGATCGGCTGGCCCTGGATTCGCGCCCACACCGCGCGCTGGCGCGAGGATTGCGCCGACCGATTCGAGGCCGGGCGTCGGTCGGCGCAGGAGTGGATTGGACAGTTTCGCCCATGAGGGTGCCAGCGGCGCTTCCGAGGTTCGCGAGGCCAGGATCTGGGTGCGCGGGCGCGCCCTGGAGATGTCCAGGCGCACCGGCTGGGTCGTCGAGCGCACCTCGCAGGTCCGCAGGTTTCCCTTGGAGGGTGCATGCGCGCCTTTTCAGGGGGCGCGGGGCCACTTCCGCCGTGCATCAGGGCACTTCCAAAGTTTGTGCACCCACCTTTGCAGGTGTGTGAGGGCACTTCCAGGGCTTGCGCGGGCAGTGCCCAGGTGGAACGGCGCGCTTCGGAGCTTTGCGCGCGCACTTTGGAAGTTCGCGTGCAAACCCCAAAAGTGCGCCCGCAGAGTTCCAAAGTGCGACCGCAGACCTGCAAAGTTCCCCCGCAAACTTTCGAGGTTCGCGCGCTCACTTCCAGACTGCGTGCGCAAACCCTGGGGGTGGGAGCGCAAAGTTTCCAGGTGCGCGCGCCAACCTGCGAAGTGGGCGCGCAAACCCTGGAGGTCTGCGCGCCAGCTTGGGAAGTGCGTGCGCAAACCTTCGGAGTGCCCCGTTCCACCCCCAAAGTGCACGCGCAGACCTTTCGGGGTCTGCGCGCAAACCTTTTTGGGCTTCCCACGGGGGTCCGTCGGTGCCCGCTTCAGAAGCAGGACGCTCCTCCTCGATCAAGATGCCTGCTTGACCAAAATCGAGGTCTTGCGGTGCCGCCGCCCGGCGGGAGAGATCAGGCCTCCGTCTGCCAGCGCGCCGGCGTGGGGAGGAGCGTTTCCGCAAAAGGCCGCGAAAGGCGTCATGCAGCAGAACAAAGCTGCGTTGAAGACCGTTCGCAGCCGCCTACTTTCGCCGTGATGAGCACCGTTGAACAGCTCAACCAGACTGTGGGCAAGCTGCCTGCGCCGCAGCAGTTGGAAGTGCTGCAATTCGCCGAGCTTCTCGTGGCGCAGCAGCCGGCCAGACATCTGGACGGGCCAGCGCGGGAACCGGAGCCATCGACCGAAAATCCGCGCATCGTCATCGACCCGGCCAGCGGACTGCCAGCGCTGACGGCGGTGCTGGGCGCGCCGGTGCTGACCAGCGAGATGGTGCGGAAAATGTTGGAAGATTTCCCGTGAAGTATCTGCTCGACGTTAACGCGTTGCTGGCGCTGGCCTTCCAAGGCCACGAGTTTCACGGTCAGGTCCTGACTTGGGTTGATGCG
Organism: uncultured Verrucomicrobiota bacterium; assembly: GCA_937871685.1. Lineage (GTDB taxonomy): Bacteria > Verrucomicrobiota > Verrucomicrobiia > Chthoniobacterales > SZAS-18 > SZAS-18. Next base: position 3,342 of record CALMOL010000251.1, on the reverse strand, counting down.
CTGACGGCAAAGCGTCGGCACGAGCTGCTGTTCTGCGCCATCGCTGAAATGGGTTTTGTGCGCATCCTGCCGCAGCTGCGTGGCCACGACCTCACCGTGGCTGACGGGCGGGACTTGCTCACCGCCCTGAAGGCTAGGTTACGGCTGCCGTTTTCTTTCCTCCCCGACGACCACGGCGCGGACCGCCTGCCGGACTGGGTGAAAACCCCGCGGCAGACCACCGATGGCCACCTCGCCGAGCTCGCGGCGGCGCATGGCGCGGCCCTGGCCACGCTCGACGAGGGCATTCCCGGCGCGTTTCTCATCCCTCACCTGCCGGCCGCGCCGGTGGCCGGCTGAGCGGACGCGACCGGCGCTTGCCGGGACGGGGCCGCCGCGCACCTTCCGCGCCCGATGCTGCCGTATCTCCGCAAGCTCCTGCGCTTCCATTGGATCCTGCTCGCCGTCATGCTGGGCTTGGCGGCCTTCGGGGTGTGCGCGATCTACGCGGCCACCTACATGCGGGAGAACACGATCCTGGTCTCCTCGTGGTCCCGGCAGATGACGTGGTGCTTCGTGGGGCTGGGCGCGTTCTTCGTGGCGGCGATGGTGGACTACCGCAAGTGGATGAAGTGGGGGGCCGCGCCGCTCTACCTGGCGGGAATCGCCTCGCTCATCGCGCTCTCGTTCTTCGGCACCACGGTGTATGGCGCCAAGAGCTGGATCCGCATCGGCGGCTTCCAGTTTCAGCCCTCGCAGATCGCGGTGTTCGGGGCGGTCGTGGCCACGGCGGTGCTGCTCACGATGATGAAGAAGTTCCCCGCCTGGCTGCGCCTGCTGGCGGTGGTGGCGCTGTGCGGGCCGCCGATGCTCAAGATCGCTCTCCAGCGCGAGCTGGGCGGCGCGCTCGTGTGGGCGCCGACCATCGGGTTCATGCTCTTCACGGCCGGCATCCCGCTGCGCTACCTCCTCGCCATCGCCATCACCGCGGCGGCCGCGATGCCGGTGGCCTTCAACTTCCTCCTCAAGCCCTACCAGCGCGACCGCATCCTGGTCTTCCTCGACAACAACATCGACCCGCTCGGCGCCGGCTGGCAGGTGAACCAGTCGCTCATCGCCATCGGCTCCGGCGGCTGGAGCGGCAAGGGCTTCCTGGCGCCCGGCACGCAGAACGACCTCGGCTTCCTGCCGGCCACGGCGGCGCATAACGACTTCATCTTCGCGGTGATCGGCGAGGAGTTCGGCTTCCTCGGAGGCGTGGTGCTCATCGGCGCCTTTGCCCTGCTGCTGCTGAGCATCCTGTCGGTGGCCTATTTCGCGCGCGACGACACCGGGCGGCTCTTCTGCGTGGGCGCGGCGGGCCTCCTCTTCACGCACATGGCGATGAACATCGGCATGACGATTTCGGTGCTGCCGGTGACGGGCCTGCCGCTGCCGCTGGTTTCCTACGGCGGAACCTTTGCGCTGCTCGTGATGACGATCCTCGGCATCGTGCAGAGCGTGTGGATCCACCGCAAGCAGGAGGGGCGAGCGGAGTCGGAGGCGCGGGAGTGATGCCGGCGCGAGGTCAAACGGGCGTCCCTAGTCCCGTCAGCGGCGATCCAAGCGCAGCCCCGCGCTTCAGGGTTTGCTTCGACCATAGGCCGGAGGAAGCCGCGCCTCACCGCCGCCAGCCATCCGGCAGAAACATCACCAGGCTTTGCGAGACCAGCAGGCTCGTCACGTAGAAGAATAGCACTTCTTCCAGCGGCAACGGCCCGATGAACACGCCGAGAATCTGCGCCGGGTCGAAGAACCACACGCCCGCCCGCACCGCCACGGAGTCAATGAGCGAGAAGAACGTCCCGCCGATCAGCGCCGGCGCGAAGACGGCGCGCAGGTTCCGCCGGAAGGCCCGGTGCGCGAGCGCCCATTGGATCGCGACCACCGGCGCGGCCCAGCCCATGAGGTGAATGAAGTAATGCCAGTGGCCCAAAGGAAAGAGAATGGTCGGCTCAGGCTTCGGTCTTCCGCGTCGGCAGAAACAGGATTGTCACCAGCGAGACCATCACCGTCATGAGGAGGAAGAAGGCGTATTCCTCCGCCGGCAGCCGCCAGAGCACGCCGCCGAGCGGGATCTCGACCGGCGTGACGCGCGCCCAGTCGAAATCCCAGATCTTCTTGTGGACGGCCCAGTTGTCCCACGGCGTCACCGCCACGAACACGATGACGCCCACCACGCCGATCCATCTCCAGTGCATCGTCCGCGCGCGCCGGCGCGTCAGCCAGAGCAGCAGGAGGAGCGCGGGCAAGTTGAAGAGCAGGTGGAAGCGCAGGTAGGTCACGGACGAAAAGAAGGAAAGCTTCAAGCTCCAAGCTTCAAGGAAGGAACAAGGCCGAAAGGCCCCGCCGGCAGGGCGCACCTTGCATCCTTTCCCGCTGCTTCCCTCCGCCTTCCTTGGAGCTTGAAGCTTGGATCTTTCCGCCCTTCTCAGTAGGTGTGTTCCTGCATGTCCTCGACGGGCACGTCCACGTCGCGGCGGATGGAGCGCAGGCGGCGCTGCGAGCCGCGGTCGGACTCGGGGCGGTTCACGAAGCGTTCGATGGCGTCGGCCACCGAGGGCAGGTTGGCCAGCAGCCCGGCCGAAAGCAGCGTGATGGCGGTGGCTTGGCGCGCGCCGGGGCGGAACTTGCCGGCCAGCAGCAGGCCGAGCGCCAGGCCGATGGCCGCCCGGCTCACCGCCAGGATGCCGTGCGCGGGCGCGCTTTCGAGGGTTCGCGTGGGGACGAGGATGGACATGGGGGAGGAAAACCAGTCGCACCAAAACCACGCCCGCGCCCAATGGCAAATGCCGGGCCGCGCCACCGGTTGCCCGTCGCGCGTTCCCGTGCGATGCCAGCCCCACCCATGGCCTCCCCCTTTGTCCTTATCCTCGCCGGCGGCAGCGGGGAGCGGTTCTGGCCGCTCTCGCGGCGCGCCCGGCCTAAACAACTGCTCGATCTCTTCTCCGGTCGCACGCTCCTCGAGGACACCCTCGCGCGGCTCGACGGCCTCACCCCGCCCGAACGCATCCTCATCCTGACGAACCGCGAGCAGGAGCAAGCCGTGCGCGACCTCGTCGGCGCGCGCCTGCCGGCGGAGAACATCCTCGCCGAGCCGGCCAAGCGCGACACCGCCCCCGCCATCGCGCTCGCCGTGGGCTGGGCGGCGCGGCGCGACGCCTCGGCCGCGATGGTGGTGCTTCCAGCCGACCACGTCATCCGCGACACCGCCGCCTTTCAGGCTGACCTGCGCCTCGCCGTGGAGGCGGTGGCGAGTGATGCCTCCGCGCTCGTCACCATCGGCATCCGCCCGACGTGGGCGTGCCCCGGCTTCGGCTACAT
>CALMOL010000250.1 GCA_937871685.1 uncultured Verrucomicrobiota bacterium | reverse complement strand
CTCGCGCCTGCGGGGGCCCGGGGCCCTGGGCGCCCCGGGCGGGGGCGGTCGCCTCGGCGTCGCCGCGGCAGGCGGGGTCCAGGCGCATGACCGCGCGGGTGAAGGTGAGCGCGAACAACTTCTCCACCGTGCCCGCGGCCTGCTCCAGCGCGGGGCGCGACGTGCCGTAGGCGCACAGTCCGCCGAGGGTGCGCGCGGCGCCGGCGAGCGAGGCCACGTCCTCGTCGGCGATGCTCGCGCGGTCCAGCGCGGCGAGCGCGCGGGCGGTGGCCTCGCGGGCGTCGGTCAGCACGGCGTCCACGAGGAGTTCGCTGGCGGCGACGGCCGCCGTCACCGTTTCCAGGCGCTCGCCCAAGCGGCGCTCGCAAACCTGCGGCAGGCGGTCGCCATACACGATCCGCTCGGCGAGGGCGGCGTCGGTTGCGGGGGTCCACTGTGCTTCCCAGTGCTCGCGCACGCGGGAAAGGGCGCCGAAGCCGCCCGGCGCCTCCTCGCCGGCCCGCGCCCGCGTGGACACCCGCTGCGAGCCGAGGAACGCGGCGTAGGGCACGCCGGCCACGCGCAGGCGGTGCAGGAAAACGCTCGCCTCGGACTGGCGCGGGTCGTTCAGGCGCAGGGTCGCGGTGACCGGCTCGTCCACGCGCGGCAGGCCGAAGCGGTCGAGCGCGGCCCAAAACTCGAGCTGGAGCGGGTTGCGGCCGGATTTGGACCCCAGGCGGCCGATGCGCCGGCCGATGAGCAGCGGGGTCAGGTGGGCGTCGATGGGCGCGCGCTCGCCGCGCGCCAGCGTGGCCTGGGCGGCTTCGCGCACCTCGTCGAGGCCGGGCATGGACTTGCCGCGCACTCCGGCCAGCGTGACCGCGAGCCGGTAAGCCTCGATGCAGTCCGCCAGCGACACGCTGAAGCCGCGCAGGCGCAGGTCGCTGCCGAAGGCGAGCAGCGTTTCCAGCGTGGCGCGCGCGTAGTCCACCCCCGCCCCGAAGGCGCGCTCGTAGAAGAACGGCGCGCGGTTGCCCGCGCCGTAGCCGCTCTGCTCGGAAAGGCGCGGATACGAGAACGGGATCAGCGTCAGTGCCGCCGGCAGCGGGGCAGGTTGCTCGGCGTTGAGTTCGAGCCGGTAGCGCCCCGCGCGCAGCGCCGCGACGTGCGCCGCGCCGAGCACGGCCACGATGCGTTCCGGCGGCGTGCCGGCCTCGATCCGGTCCAGGATCCGGCGCGCCATCCAGGCGTCGCGCAGATCCATGGAACGCTCGCGCTGGCCGTGCGCGCCAACCCATTCCGCGAACGCCTCGATCGCGGCGGAAAAAGCGAGGGGAGCGTAGTCGGGCGCCTCGAAGCTCGCCTCCCAAAATTCCTCGAAGGAGCGCATCCCCTGGTGGATGGCCAGCTCTTCCCAGTGCGACCGGCCGGCTACCAAGCCGAGGTCATCGGCCGCCGGCGGCTCGCTGCCGGTCGGGTCGTCCGCCAGCGCGAGGCCGGCGGGCCAGTCCACGAACCCGCCCACGGCGCCGTTCCTTGCCGCCCAGCGCAGCGCGGCGAACTCCGGCGAATACGACGCGAAGGGCCAGAAGCAGCTCTGCGGCTTGCCGTCCGTGCGGTAGGCGAGGATGGCGACGGGCGGCTCGCAGGCCGGGTCGGTCAGCTGCGGCAGCAAGGGGAGCGCGTCCTCGGGGCCCTCGACGAGCACCACCGCCGGCCGCACCGCGTCGAGCAGCGCGCCCAGCGCCCGAGCGGCGCGCGGCGAGTGGTGCCGCACCGGGAAGAGATGCACGCCGGCGAGCGACATCGGCTCAGGCGGGCAGGGCCTTCTTCGCCGCCTGATAGAACGATTTCCACGCTCCCGGGCGGCTCTTGGCGATGGTCTCGACGTATTCCTTGAGCACCTTGAGATCGTCGCGGCCTTCCTTGGCGAGGGCACCGGTGAGGGCGCGCGCGAGGTCTTCGCCGGTGACTGCGCCGGAGCCGAAGCTCTGCGCGAGGATGCCGCCGTTGAAGAGCACCGAGATGGCCTCGGCGGTGGAGAGGACGCCCTGCGGGCTCTTGATTTTGGTCTTGCCGTCGGCCGTGCTGCCGCGGCGCAGTTCCTGGAAGAGCGTGACGAGCAAGCGCGCCAGCTCGTCGGGCGCGGCCGTGCCGACCTGGTAATCGGAGCGCAGCTCGGCCTCGCGCTGCTGGACGATGCGGATCTCCTGCTCGAGGTCCTCGACGACCGGGACCACGACGAAATTAAAGCGGCGCTTGAGCGCGGCGCTCATCTCGTTGACGCCGCGGTCGCGCGTGTTGGCGGTGGCGATGATGGAGAAGCCGCGCTCGGCCGAAACGCTCGCGTTCAGCTCCGGGATGGCGATCTGCTTCTCGGAGAGGATCGAGATGAGGGCGTCCTGCACCTCGGGGCTGGTGCGGGTGATTTCCTCGACGCGGGCGATCTGCCCGCCGCGCATGGCGCGGAGGATCGGCGAGGGGACGAGGGCGCGCTCGCTGGGGCCCTCGGCGAGGAGCAGGGCGTAGTTCCAGCCGTATTTGAGGTGCTCCTCGCTGGTGCCGGCGGTGCCCTGCACGGTGAGCTGCGAGGTGCCGCAGATGGCCGCGCAGAGGTGCTCGCTCAGCCAGCTCTTGGCGGTGCCCGGCTCGCCGGCGAGCATGAGCGCGCGGTCCGAGGCGAGGGTGGCGATGGCCACCTGGATGAGCGCGCGGTCGCCGATGTATTTCGGGGTGATCGTCACGCCGCCGACGGGCCGGTCCGCGCCGAGGATGTAGGTCTCGACCGCCTTCGGGGAGAGAAGCCAGCGCGGCGGGCGGGGATGGGAGTCGGCCGCTGCCAGGGCGGCGAGCTCAGCTTGGTGTTTCTGCTCGGCGGGGAGGCGGAGTTCGGCCATGGCGGGCGCGCACGTTCCCCGATGGCCTAGCGACGGCGCAAGGAAAAATAATGCGCTTGCAAACGCAACTTTTGCAAAGCGGTGTCGGGGGACACCGCACTCCAGAACGCGGCTCGACCCGGCGAAGCGAAAGTCCCGAAAGCGCAAAGCGATGATTGTGACGCTCAATGGCCTGGGGTTCGTTCGGGAAACGCATGACTCCCTTGCCCGCGCCGCCAAGCACCTTGCTCCAAGGCGGGTTCGTCGCCGTGTCGGCCCTGCTCGTGGGCGTGTTCGCCTATGTCTTGCGGTCGCGCGGGTTCTTGCTGGCCGGCGCGGCGTGGCTGGCGCTCACGGGGGGCATCGCGGCGAGCGGAGTGCTGACCGATTTTTCTTCCACGCCGCCGCGGATTCTCCTGCTCTTCCTTCCGACTTTCGTTGGGACGATCGCGTCCGGGCTGACGAGGCCGGGCGAGCGGCTGGCGCGCTTGCCGCTGACGTTTTTGGTCGGCTTCCAGGCCTTTCGCATCGCGGTAGAGTTCCTGATCCACCGCGCGGCGACCGAGGGCGTGGCGCCGCCGCAGATGTCTTGGAACGGATACAACTTCGACGTGCTTTCGGGAATCAGCGCGCTGCTGCTCTTTTCTTTCGTGGAGCGATTGCCGCGGTGGTTGGTGCTGGCCTGGAACCTCATGGCGCTCGGCCTGCTGGCGTGGGTGGTGGGGATCGCGATCCTGAGCTTCCCGACGACCTTCCAGCGGCTCAAGCCGGACAACGTGTGGGTAGCGCACTTCCCCTTTGTCTGGCTGCCGACGGTCGCGGTGGCGGCGGCGCTCGCTGGGCACGTGGCGGTCTTCCGAAAACTGTGGCGGGGCGCATGATGCCGGGATGACCAGTTTGGTGAGGGATTGGCGACACGGACCAGGGTTGAGCTTCCAGCTCCGGACGTTTTCCGTGGTCGGCCATGCCTTCCAAGAACCGCACTGCCCTTGTCCTCGGAGCCACCGGTGGCATCGGCGGCGAGACGGCCGCCGCGCTCGCGCGGCACGGGTGGCGCATCCGCGCCCTCGCGCGCGATCCGCACGGTGCCGCCGCGCGCCGCGAGCCGGGCTGGGATTGGGCGCAGGGCGACGCGATGGTGGAGGAGTCCGTGGTCCGCGCGGCCGCGGGCTGCGCGATCCTCGTCCACGCGGTGAACCCGCCCGGCTACCGGAACTGGGAGCGGCTGGTGTTGCCGATGATCGACCATTCCATCGCGGCTGCCCGCGCGAGCGGCGCGCGCCTCCTTTTGCCGGGCACGATCTACAACTACGGGCCGGACGCGTTCCCGTTGTTGCGCGAGGATTCCCCGCAGCACCCCACGCTGCGCAAGGGCCAAGTCCGCGTGGAGCTTGAGCGCCGACTGGAGGAGGCGGCGCGAGAGGGCGTGCGCTCGCTCATCGTGCGCTTCGGCGACTTCTTCGGCCCGCGGCCGGGCAACAACTGGTTCTCGCAGGCCTTGGTGAAGCCCGGTCTGCCGGTGCACGCCGTGACGTATCCAGGCCGGCGGGGCGTGGGCCACGCGTGGGCCTACCTGCCGGATGCAGGCGAGGTCTTCGCGCGCCTCGCGGGGCGGGAAGGCGAGATGGAGGCGTTCGCACGCTTCCACTTCACCGGCCACTGGGATTCAGACGGCCGGGCGATGATCAACGCCATTGGCCGCGCGGTCGGTCGGCCCAAACTGAAGGTGCGATCGCTGCCGTGGGGGCTGTTGAAAATTGCCGGGATATTCAGCGAGACGCCGCGCGAGCTTTTCGAGATGCGCCCGCTATGGGAAACGCCCGTCCAACTCGACAACGCACGTCTCGTCGCCTTCCTCGGCGAGGAACCCCGCACGCCGCTCGACGAGGCCGTGGCCACGACCATCGCTGGCCTGGCCGTGGCGCGGTGAGGGCATGAAAAGGACGGCTAAAGCCTGGCGGCCGCTTCCGATTGGTAAGCAGGGGGTGACCCACTCGGCTTGACCAGAGAAGCGATCCTCCCGCCCGGTGAACGCCGATTGCCGGCGTGCGCGTTTCCGGTTATCACGGCGACATTCCGCATATGAAACCTGCCCTTTATTCGATCCTGCTTTGCACGCTGGCCATGTGGGTTGTCCCGGCCACGGCGCAATCCCCCGCGTCTGCCCTTCCGGCGAGCCTCGCCGCGCCCGCCGGCCAGTCAACGAGCCTGACCTTGGAAGCCAAGGGGGTGCAGATCTACGAATGCCGCGCCAAGGCCGACGGCTCCGGCTATGAGTGGGTCTTCAAGGCGCCCGAGGCCGATCTCTTCGACGCCATGGGCAAGAAAGTCGGCCGCCACTACGCCGGCCCCACGTGGGAGCTGGCCGAGGGCGGGAAAGTCACCGGCAGCGTGAAGGCCAAGTCCGATTCGCCCAACGGCGCGGCCAACATTCCGTGGCTCCTGCTGGAGGCTGACGCCGCCAGGGCCACCGGCAGCCTCGCTCAAGTGCGCTCCATCCAGCGCGTCAACACCGTCGGCGGCGTCGCACCCGCCACCAAGCCCGACGCCAGCCAAGCAGGCCGGGTGACCCGCGTGGATTACACCGCCACTTACCACTTCTACGTCGCCAAGCCCTGATCGGCTCCCACGCAAGGCCGGTGGTCAGTCGCGACCGCTGGCGAACGACTCGAACTGGGCGTGGCTGCCACGGAAGACGTTTTGGTCCACGAAGCCCGCGATGCCCCGGACGCGCGTCCGGCCGGAGAACTGCCAGAGCAGCCACGGCTCGCCCTCTGGAAGCGATGGTTTGGTGAAGACGGAGCGAATCCACAGCCGCGGCGCGGTGAAGTCGCGCAGGTATTGGTCCCGAAACTCCATCGTCGTGTAGATCACCGGCTCGCGCCGGCGGGCCTGCCGGACGGTCGCGAGGAAGAGTTCCAGCTCGCGGCGAAAATCGGCGACGGAAGGCCGTGCGGAAGAGTTTCCCCCAAACTCCAGGTCAACCGCCGGCGGCAGGGTCTCAGGATCGTCGGGAACCACGGTGAGGAAGTTCGCGGCCTGCTGCAGGCCGGGTGTTCTCATGGTGAAGAAATGGTAGGCGCCCCGGCGCAGACCGGCCGCCGCGCTCCCTTGCCAATTCTCGCCGAACCGCGCGTCCCGGTGGTCGCCGCCCTCCGTCGCCTTGATGTAAACGAATCGAAACTCGTCCGCCGGCACCAGCGGCCATTGGATGGCTCCCTGGTGGCGCGAGACATCCAGGCCCCGGACCGGGAAATCCGCCTTGGATGGGAAATTGGGAATCCAAAGCCCCTCCGCGTAAGCGACCAATCCAGCGAGCGCGAGCAGAAGCGCAGCGGCGATGGCGAGGAGGAAGTGGCTTCGCTTCACGGGTTGCAGGCTCGCCAAAGAAAGCATGGCGCCAAGCCGCGAGGCCTTCATCGCGCGGGGAAGCGGCGCCGCTTGAACGCGGCGAGGTTTCCGCGTCTGGTCCAGCAATGAGGATTTCGCGAAAGGCCGAATACGCGCTGCGGGCGCTCTTCCTGCTCGCGGGCGCGCGGCCGGATCGGCCCGTCGGTGCCACGGAGATTGCGCGGCGCGAGGGCATTCCGGAAAAGTTTCTCGACCAAGTGCTCCTGGCCTTGCGCCGCGAGGGCTGGCTGGAAAGCCGGCGCGGCGTGGGCGGTGGCTGGGTGCTCGCCCGCTCGGCCGATGACATCACGGTGGGCGAGGTGCTGCGTGCGCTCGACGGTCCGCTGGCTCCGCTGCCCTGCGCGCAGTCCGGCGCGGCGGGCGAGGCCGGCGTGCGCCAGTGCGGCTGCCCGCACCCGCGCGACTGCACCTTGCGCGCGGTGATGGGCGAGCTGGCGCGCGAGATGTCCGAGCGGCTCGACGGCCTCTCGCTCGCCGCCGCCCGCGAGCAGGCGGGAGCGGCGGCCGAGGTGAGCTTCGACATCTGACCTTCTCTCCGGGAAGGGCCACGGAGGCACGGAGGACACGGCGTAAAGGAAGGCATCCGGTTCCTGTCGGCAGGAGCCGGCTTTGGAGTGCGGGAGCTTGCTTCCGCTGTCCTGCCGCGCCGCTGTGAAGCGAGCCGTCGAGCTTCGAGTCGCCGCGCCGCTTCCTCGTCGCGGGCTCGGTCCGTGGCGTTGCCGGCAAGACAGCGGGAGCAGAGCTCCCGCGCTCCAAAGCGCGCCCCCGCGGGCAGGAATGGGGAGCGCCATCCCGCGTGAAAAAGTTCGCCCATCCGCGGCTTGCCCCCGGGAGCGTATCGGTAGCTTGTCCGCCCATGTCCCAGCGCATCGAGATGCACACCGGCGGTTGGTTCCAGACCAACGCCTTCGCCGTTCCCACGCCCGCGGGCGGTCGCCTCCTCGTGGACGCGCCGGGCGGCGTGGTGGACTGGGCGCGCGGCCGCGGCTGGAACGTGGAGGCGCTCCTGCTCACCCACGCGCACCTCGACCACATCGAGGAGGCCGCCGCGGTGCAGCGCGCGTGGAACTGCCCGGTCTATTACCACCGCGATGGCGAGTTCCTCCTGCGCGACAAGGACGCCTTCCGCCGCTACGGCATTGACGTCGATCTCGATCCCATCACCGGTGGCGAGACGATGGACGAGACGCCCTCGGCGACCGTCTGCGGCGTGGAGTTCCGCGTGCTGCTCGTGCCGGGCCACTGCCCGGGCAGTCTCTGCTTCCTGCGCGCGCCGGAGAAGCTGCTCTTCGCGGGCGACACGCTCTTCGCCGGCTCCATCGGCCGCACCGACCTGCCCGGCGGCGACACCGACCTCCTCCTGCGCGGCATCCGCGAAAAGCTCTTCCCGCTCGGCGACGACGTGCGCGTGCTCCCCGGCCACGGCCCGCCGACGACCATCGGCGAGGAGCGACGCACGAACCCCTTCGTGGGCGAGCGCTGAAGTTTGCCACAGAGGTCACAGAGGGGGAACGGGGAAGAGAGCTCCCATTCCGCCTCTCTGTGATCTCTGTGCCCTGTGGCAAAATCTCACCGAATCCACTTCCACCGCGCGGCGAAGAGGTAGTAGGTCGCCGGCAGCAGGATCAGCGTGAGCATGGTGGCGAAGAGCAGGCCGAAGATGTGCACGCTCGTCAGCGATTCCCACAGCGAGCCGCCCGAGAGGTTCAGCGGCACCAGGCCGCCCACTGTGGCGAAGGTCGTTGCCAGCACCGCGCGCAGGCGCACCAAGCCGGCCTGGACCAAGGCCTCACGCAGCGGTGTGCCGACCTCACGCGCCTCTTCGATGTAGTCGCTCAGCACGATGATGTGCGACACGATCACGCCCATCAGCGACACCACGCCGATCATCGCCATGAAGCCCAGCGGCGCCTTGAGCACCGCGAGGCCTACGAACGCGCCGATCATTCCCAGCGGTGCCACTGCCATCACCGTGAGCGCCTTCGTCACCGAGCGGAACTGCACCACCATCGTCAGCGCGATCAAGCCCACCGAGAGCGCCATCACGAGCAGCATGGATTGGTTGCTTTCCGCGATCTTCTCGTCCTCTGCGCCAAAAGACATCCGCGCGCCCGGCGGCAGCGCGAGGTTCGTCACGGCCGGCTTGGCGCGCTCCAGGATGTCGGCCGGGAGCTGGCCGAGCGGCGCGTAGGCGCTGACGGTCACGGTGCGGAGCTGGTGGTAGCGCGCCAGCCGCGCGAACTCCGGCCGCACGCGCACGTCGGCGAAGGACGCCAGCGGGATGCGTCCGCCGGTGGACGATTCCACCACGTAGCCGGCGAGGCGCGAGAGGTCCGCCCGCTCGGCGTCCTCGATCTGGAAGCGCACCGGCACGAGGTGGTCGCCCTCGCGCAGCTCGGTGGCAGTGAGGCCGGTGAATGACACGCGCGCCAGCGCGGCGATGCGCTGGTTGTCCACGCCGAGCGTGTTGGCGCGGTCCTGGTCGATGTCCACGTAGAGATTCGGCTGCCGGCGGCCGAGGTCATCCTGCACCTTGTAGGCGCCGGCCTCGCGCAGCGCGGCGGCCACTTGGTCGGCGAGCGCGCGGAGGGCGTCGCGGTCGTCGCCGGAGAGGCGCACCTGGATCGGCGCGCCCACGGGCGGGCCCTGCTCCAGCGGCTTCACGAGCACGCGCGCCCCGGCGATCTCGCGGTCGAATTTCGGCCGCAAGGCGGCGATCAGGCCGGGCGTGTCCTTCTCGGAGCGCGTGTTCACGAGCACCGAGGCCACGCTCGCCTCGGCCGGGAACGACTCGATGTTGTAGTAAAAGCGCGGCGTGGAGCCACCGATGAAGAACGCGGCGCTGGTCACGCGCGGATCGTTCCGCAGCGCCTCGCGGACCTGCGCCGCGGCGGCGCGAGTTTGCACCACCGTGGCGGCGTCGGGGAGCTTCACTTCGATGAGGAACTGATTGCGGTCGGCCGACGGGAAGAACTGCTTGCCGATGAAGGGCACGAGCGCGAACGACGCCAGCAGCGCCGCGCCGCCCGCGCCCAGCGCGCGGTAGGGATGATCGAGCGCCGACTCCAGCAGGCGGCGGTAGCGCGGCAGCACCCATTGCAGCGCGCCGTCCACCCACGAGAACGGCGGGAAGCGACGCGCCTCGCCGCCTTCTTCCAGGCCTTTCTGCCCGCGCAGCAGGTAGGAGCCGAGCAGGGGCACGAGGGTCATCGAGACCACGCGCGAGGCCACCAGCGAGAGCGACACGCCCACCGGCAGCGCGAACACGAACGCGCCCACGTCGCTCGGCAAGAGCACCATCGGCAGAAACGCGAACACGTTGATGATCGTGCCGAAGAGGATCGCGCGCCGCAGCCGGAACGGCCCGAACCACGCCGCGGTGCGCGCGCCGTGCCCGGCGGCCAATTCGCGGTTGATGCCGTCGGTGGCCACCACGGGATCGTCCACGAGCATGCCGAGCGAGATGATGAGCGCCGCGATCGAGAGCTGGTGAATCGGGATGCCGCAGATCCACAGCCCGGCCAGCGTGAGCGCGAGCGTCAGCGGCACCGCCGCCGCCACTACGAGGGCGGAGCGCCCGTCCATCAGCAGGAGGCTCACCGCCACCACCACGAGCAGCGCCTCGAGAAACGCGCGGCCGAGGTTCGCCACGCGCACGTCCACCGAGCGCGGCTGGTCCGAGACGCGCAGGAGGCGCGCGCCCGGCGGCAGGGAGCGCGAGAATTCCTCCGTCGCGGCGAGGACCGCGCGGTCGAACTTCTGGATGATCTCGCCGTCCTTCATCTCCACGGTCAGCCCCACCGTGCGCAGCGGCGTGAGCGGGCCGTCGGCCCGCAAGCGCGCGAGCGTCTCGACGCGGAAAGGGATCGGGTTGTCGTGGCCGCGCTCGGCCTCGAAGAGGTCGCGCGCGTGGACCGGCCGGCCGTCGGGGCCGACGCCCACCACGGCGCCGAGCAGGTCGCGCTCGTCCCGGAATTCGCCCGAGAACTGCACCGGGAACGAGCGCCCGCCGGCCGGCAAGGAGCCGCCGGCCACCACGGCATTGCGCGCCGACACCGAGCCGGTGGCCGAGGCCACGTCCACGCGGTAGCCGGCGGCGGCCTGCGGGGTGAAGCGCAGATTCACCACCTCGCGCACGCGGCCGTAGATTTCCGTGCGGCCCACGGAGCGGACCTGCTTGAGCCGGTCCTCGAAATCTTCCGCGATCTTTTCCAGCGCGCGGTAGCCGAGCCGCGGCTGCTCGCGGGCGCGCAGCACGGCGGCCACGTCGGTGGCGTCGGTCACGGCGAAGGATTCCCACGCCTCGGGGTGCGCCTCGCGGTCCTCGCCGCGCACCGTGCGCTCCCATTCCGCGAGAAGCGCGCTCAGTTCCCCCTCGCCGCGGGCGGTGCGAAAATCGGCGAGGAAGAAGCCCTCGCCGACGGCGGTGCGGAAGTCGTCGCCTACCCCGCGCGCCTGCACCCATGGTCCGAGGCGTCGCAGGGTGTCCGCGCGCATTCCTGGCGGCGTGCCTGGCGCGGGAAAGAAGACGAAGGCGGCGCGCGCGCCGTCCTCCGGTGCGTCGGCGCGGAGGTCGGCGAGCTGCGCGCGCACGAGCCGCGCCCGCGCGAGGATCTCGCCCTCGCCCACCGGCTCCGCGGCGACGGCGAACACGACCGTCTTCGGCAAGCCGAAGTCCGCATCGAGCGCGGGGGCCTCCGCGCCGGCCGGGAGCACGGCCTCCTTGAGCTTGGCGCGGAGCTTGTCCCATTCGGCGTCGAGCCGCCACTGGGCCTGGCCCTTGATCTCGATCTGGATGAGCGAGAGGCCCGCGCGCGACTGGCTCTTGATCTTCTCTAACGACTCCAGCTCGGAAATCTTTCGCTCCAGCGGACGCGTGACGAGGTCCTCCATCTTGGCGGCCGTGGTGCCGTCCCAGCGCGTGACGACGATCGCGCCGCGGAAGGGGATGCGCGGGTCCTCCTGCTGCGGCAGGCGCGAGAACGCCACCCAGCCGAGCACGAGCGTGGCGACGAGGCAGAGCCAGGCGACCTCGCGGTGCTCGACGAAGTAGCGCGCGAGCCCGCCGCCCTGCGCCGGCGGGGTGGAATGATGCGGGAAGTTCATCGCTCGGGTGGCGCGGAGTGAAAATCAGCGGCGGACGATCCCGTGCGGCACTGCGCCCGCGGCGGGCGTGGCGGCGCGCGGGTCCAAAGGTGCGCCGTCGTAAATTTCATCCGCGGCCGAGACGACCAAGCGGTCGCCGGCGCGCAGCTCGCCGCCCGTCACGAGGATGCTTGATCCGAGGATGTCGCCGGTTTCGACGATGCGCCCGCGGGCCGTCGCGCTCCCGTCGGCCACGAAGACGATGAGCCGCGCCTCGGCCCGGCCCGGCTCGCTCCGCGTGGTCAGCGCGGCCAGCGGCACGAGCAACGGCTTCACCGCCGGGCCCACCTCGCCCGGCGTCGGCGCGAAGCCGCTCAGCACGGGCACCGACGCCGTCATGCCGGAGCGCAGGTCGCCCGGGGCGTTGTCCACCTTCAACTCGACCTTGAACAGGCGGTCGTTCGCGCGCGCGGCCACGCCCACCTCGGTCACGCGGCCCATGAAGGGGCGGCCTTCCCACGCCGACACCGTGAAGGGCACTTCCATCCCCTCGCGGAAGCCGCCCACCCAGCGGTCCGGCACCGCGAGCGTCACGGTCATGCGGCGGAAGTCGCCGAAGCGAACCACCGGCGTGCCGGTGGCAGCCATCTCGCCGCGCTCCAAGCCCCGCGCGAGCACGAAGCCGTCGTGCGGCGCGACCAGCACTGAGTCCGCCAGCGCCTGCCGCGCGCGGTGCAGGTCGGCCTCGGCGGATTCCCACGCGGCGCGCGCCTTGTCCACGTCGGACGCGGCCACGACCTTCTCCTCGCGCAGCCGCTGCGTGCGCGCCCACGCCGCCTCCTCGCGGCGCAGCGCGGCCTCGGCCGAGGCCACCGCGCTCGTGAAGTCGGTCTGCACGAGGCGCGCGAGCGGCTCGCCCCGGCGCACGTGCGCGCCCTCACGCCAGCCGTTCGCGCCGTCGGCCGCCGGCCCGATCCACTCGACGAGGCCGCCCGTGCGGAAGGAAAGCACCGTTTCCACGTCGCCCTTGATCGTGCCGAGCAGGCGCGGGCCATCGGCAAAGTCGGCCGGGCGCAGTTCGCGCGCCTCGGCCACGAGCGCCGGCAGCGGCGTGACTTTCCGGGCGGTGGCAGCGTCTGGCCGGCGCGAGCACGCGGGCGCGGCGAGGAGAGAGACAACCGCAAGCAAGGGGAGGGCGAAACAAGTCTTCATGGCTGATTTTTTGACGATTCGTCAGGTTGTGGGCAAAATTTTTTCAGGCCGCCGGCATGAGGATGGCCTCCGCCATTTCCTCGGGGAAGCAGCGTGAGAACACCTGCCGCACGGTCTTGGCGTAGTCGTGCTGCGTGGAAAGCGCCTTCCAGCCGAGGCCATCAAGGAAGGTCTGGCAGGCGTGCCGCACGGCCTCGACCGGGTTGGCCACGCCCAACTGGCGGAGGTGCTCGGGGTCGCCGAGGTTGGAATACGCGCCGGAGGTGAGGCTCCACAGCAAGAAGGTCAGCGTGCCCGGCGTGAGCGTGCGCGGCAGGGCGAGCTGCCGCAGGCGCACGGCGTCCTCGACGATGGCGGTCATCAGCCCGTGGCACTTCGCGCCGCACTGCATCACCTCGGCCTGCCGCTCCGGCGCGATCTTGGTCAGGAGCTCCTGGGAGTGGATCAACTGCTCGGATCGGAAGTAAGTCGGGTGCAGCCGGAAATACAGCTCGTAGGCCGCGCCTACCGCGGTCATGCGCTCGCGCGGCGAGCCGTCGAACCTCGCCGCGCGCTGGAAGAACTCGGTGCGCTTCCTCTCGCTCTCCAGCGCGAGCGCGCAGAGCACGTCCTCCTTGGAGCCGAAGTGCCCGTAGAGCGTGCCCTTGGAGAAGTCCACCTGCTCGGCGATGCGGTCCATCGTCATGCCGAAGTAGCCCCGGTCCAGGAGGAGCTGCCGCGCCACGCCGAGGATCGTCTCCTCGCGGAGCTCGATCTCGCGGGCCTTGGCCGGGGAAGGGGGCATGACGGAGAGGAGGGTGGCGGGGATTGACGAAGCGTCAATAAAATTCGGAAGGGAAGGACCGAGAGGATGGAAGATGGAGGATGGCAAGGAGCACTCCTCGCGCTGGGTGCACCCCCAACGTGAGAAAAGTCCCTGCCATCTTCTACCCTCTCGGTTCCCCACCTCCACCGCCCCGCCGGGCTTCGATCCTGCCTTGGTGCCTGCCTCTCCTTCTCTCTCGGATCGCGCCGCCGGCGCCATCGTCGGCGCGTTCATTGGCGACGCGCTTGGCGTCGGGCCGCATTGGTATTACGACCTCGACGAGCAGCGACGCGACTACGGCGATTGGATCGATGGCTACACCGCGCCGCGGGAAGAGCGGAAATACCACGCGGACTGCGCGGCGGGGGACCTCTCGCAGTCCGGCCGGATCATGCTGATGCTGCTGCGCTCGCTGGCCGAGCACGGCCGCTACGTCGAGGAAGATTTCACGCGTCGGCTCGACGAGGAACTGTTCTCGCGGCTCGACGGCTCCCCCTTCCACGGCCCCGGCGGCTACACGAACCACTCCATTCGCCAGGTCTGGGAGGCGCGCACCAAGCACGGCAAGCCCTGGGGCAAGGCCGCCGGCAACGCTGACACCACCGAGGCCGCCGAGCGGAGCGTGCTGCTCGCGGCACGCTTCGCGGCCGATCCCGAAGCGACCGCGCGGCACGCCTTCGCGCATTCCCGGCTCACGCAGAACGACTCGCTCGTGCTCCAGCATTCCGTGGCCTTCGCGTGCGTCGTCGCGGCGCTCGTGCGCGGCGAGAAGCTCGACGAGGAGATCTCGGACCGCATGATGAAGCTCGTCGAGGAGGGCGCGATCCCGTTCACCGCCGAGACCTCCCTTGCCGCGAGCAAGCGCGCCAAGGGCGAGGATTCCTTCGGCTTCGCCTCGCCGGACGCGCTGCTGCTCCCGTCCTGGATCGTCCAGGCCGCGCGCGACGAGACGATCCGCGTCGAGCCGGCGTGGAAGGTGTCGCTCGTGTATGGCATGTCGTGCCAGGTGGGCTTCGTGATTCCGGGCGCGTGTTACCTCGCGGCGCGCTTCCCGGACGATTTCGAGTCCGCCGTGCTTCACGCGATCAACGGCGGCGGGCAGAACATGTCCCGCGCCTGCCTGGCGGGCGCGCTCGTCGGCGCGATGGTTGGCCTAGAACGCATCCCGGCGCGCCTGATCGAGGGGCTGAACGACGGCGATGAGATCGTGCGCCTCGCCGAAAAAGTCGGCGCGTCGGCGGCTGGGAACGATCCGCTATCAACTTCCAACCCCATCTTCTCATGAGCGTTCAAGTCTATGGCATCAACCACGTCGCTCTAGAAGTGGGCGACATCGACGAGGCCGTCGCGTTCTACCGGGACGTGTTTGGCTTGGAAAAGATGGATGAGGGAGAAGGCGACGCCTTCTTCAAGGTTGGTGCGCACCAGTTCCTGGCGATGTTCGAGGTGGACAAGCCACGGAAGGACCACCACCGCCATTTCGGCCTCATGGTGCGCGATGAGAACCAACTCGCGGAGGTGCGCGAGAAGCTCACCAAGAAATACAAGATCAAGCTGATCCCACCATTCCGCTGCGACTTCCGCGACCCGTGGGGCAACCGCATCCAAGTGGTGGATCTCCACGACGAGTCGCTGGTCTGGCTCTTGCCCTACCGCGAGGTGCAGAAAGCCGGTGTGCGCCTCGGGCCGCCGGTGGGCGAATGATATGCTCCCCGCTCCTCCTTCAGCGCTTCAGCACCAGGGCGCGGCCTGTGACCTGCGCGGAACGGTAGTTGGCGGACCATCCCGGCTCCGCGGCGGCGGCGGACGCGAGCCAATCGCGCGCGGCCTTTTCCAGCCGGGCGCGCCACACGCCGGTCACCGGCTCGCCGCGGAAGCGCAGATCGCGCAACTCGAGGCCGAGGCGTCCGTTTTGCACCGTAGGCAGCAGGATGCCGCGTAGCGTAAGGAAGCGGCCCGCGAGCCGCCGGCCGACCAGCGGCGCCTCTCCGAGGGGCGCAGCGCAGGTGACGGCGAGCACGCCGTTCTCCGGCCGCACGTCGAAAAAACGGGCCAGCGGGGTGCGCGCGCGAAAGAGCGCGGCCAAGTCCGCGGCTTCCAGCGCGATCTCCGGCTCGGCCGCCGGCTTGGCTTTGAGAAAGGCTTCCCAGCGTTTTTGCAGCACGACCTGCTCATCCTTCGAGGGCGATGGCACGGCCGTGAAGGTCGGCTCGGGGTCGGTGAGGGCGAGCAGCCGCTCCACGCCGCGCTCCCAGTGCCAGGCGCCAGCGTGCCATGCGAGCAGGGCGATCACGGGCAGCAGCAGCGCCCAGCGGGCGACGAAACCGAGACGGCGGAGGGGACTGGTGGTCACGGTCACGGAAAGGGCGGCAGCGAATTCAGCGGTCGAGAACCACGCGCGTGGCGGCGAGGCGGTCGTGGATGGTGTCGTGCTCGCTGGAAAAAAGGAGCGGCGCGGCTCCGAAGGGCACCAGCGATCCGAAGGCGCGCCCCAGCGCGGCGAGGAATCCTGGCCCATAGCGCGGGTCGCTCCGGCGGGCGACGCGCAGGCCGAGCGCCCACTTGCCCGGGGTAGCGCTCGCGAGGGAGATAAACGCGGCGTGCCACGCGACGTAGCCCAGCAACGCCATCCCGAGAAGCGTCCAAGGGTCACCCACGCCGGGCGCGCCGCGCTCCGACAGCAGGATGCGGACATTCTCCGCGAGGAGGAGGAAAAGCGCGGCATCAAGCATCCACGCGACCAGGCGCCGCCCGCGTGGGGCAGGCTCAGCCAAGGCCGCCAGCATGCGCTCCCCCTCGGGCACGGAGCCGGGAAAGACTTGTTCGCGACACGCCGCGCACAGCCATTCCCCGCCCACTTGCCGGAGCTGCGCCGGGGGAAACTTCCCGCCGCACAGCGCGCACGCGGCCAGGGCGGGCGCGCCAGCCGGCAGCTGGACGATCGCGGAGGGCTGGCGCGCCAATTGGAGCGACTCACGCGACTTGATTTCCTCGTAGGGAGCCCAGCGCGCGAGACCCTGGCACCAGACAGGTTCCTGTGGCATTTGCAGCCCCTGCTCGATGCGCCGGATGATGACTTCCTCGCCCACCGGCCCGATCTCCTCGGTGCCCTCGCGGTAGAACCATTTCATGTGCGCCGGCCCGGATTGGAAGCGCGTGGTGATCCTCGGTCCGCCCTGCCCCGGCGCCGCGACCGCCGGCTCGATCCAGCCGGCCTGCTCCAGCCGCGCGAGAAAATACTGCGTGCGCCCGACGGCCAGCCCCAAATCCTCGGCCAGCGTGGAGGCGCGCGCGCCGAAGGCCCCGGACAGCGCCGGTCGCGCGCGGGTGATGAATTCCTGGAGGTCCTCCGGCAGGCCGCCCGCGCCGCTGCCCTTCCAGCGCAGGCAGAAGCTTGGCGGGCGAAACGTCTCCGCCGCGGCCGTGATCTCGTCCGCCCGCGAAAGCATCTCCAGCATGGCGGCGTCGAGCGGAACGTGGCAGCGCGGCCGCGCCGGCGCGGCGGCCGGGTGGAAGGACCACTCGCCCCCCGAAGCGCCGTGAGCGATGAGCAATTTTTCCGCGATGGCATCAGCGCGGCCTGCCACCTCCTCGCCCACGAGGCCCGAGCGACAGGCGATGATCACGCCCTCGTGGAGGTCCAGCTCGATCTGCCCCACGCCTGGCAGCGAGAAGAGCCGGAGCGTGCCCGTGGCATGCCGGACCGCATTGACCGCATCGGCCAACGGGAAGTCTCGAAATTGACCGGCGACGGGCATGGGGGAGTTCGCGCGCGGGGGGAGAGGCGGCCCTGGACATCCTGGGGCGCCACCGGCCTCCGGAGACAAGGCTGCCGCCGAGGCCCGGTCACCGGCGCGGGGACGGTGGTCCGCTTTGTTGCAAAGTGTCAATCGCTTTCCGTCGTGCCTCCCTGGCCGAGGCCCGCCGCAAGGAGCGGTCGGCGCCCGCAGAAATTAGGCTTGCCGCCTGGGCTGGGATGGTCCTAGCATCCGCTTTCCGGCTCACGCCGTATCCCCATCGCATCGTTTCCTTCCCATGATGAATCCCCGCCTCCTCCGTCTTTCCTCCGCGACCACCGCCGCGGCCATGCTCTTCACCGGCTGCGCCGGCATGCCCCCCGAAGAGAGCGGCGCCACCACCGGGGTGCTGGCCGGCACCGCCGCCTACTTCATTGCCAAGCACCAGGCCGACGAGCGCCAGCGC
>CALMOL010000249.1 GCA_937871685.1 uncultured Verrucomicrobiota bacterium | reverse complement strand
CCGGCGACCACCGCGGCGGCCGCGCGTCCCGCCCCGGTCATGACGGACCTGGAACGCGTCCGCCACTCCGCGGCGCACATCCTGGCCACGGCCATCGCGCGCATCTGGCCCGAGGCGCAGTTCGCGGCCGGCCCGCCCACGGACCAGGGCTTCTACTACGACGTGGACCTTCCCCACCGCATCTCGCCGGAGGACTTCCCGCGGATCGAGGAGGAGATGAGGAAGGAAACGAAGGCCAATCATCGCTTCGAGCGCGTGGCCATCTCGCGCGCCGACGCCATCGCGATGGCCGAGCGCGGCGAGCTGGCGGCGCTCGGGCCGCGGGGCACGCCGAGCCCGTTCAAGCTCGACATCCTCCAAGGCATCCCCGAGGGCGAGGAGATCACGCTGTATCGCAACGGCGACTTCACCGACCTCTGCGCCGGCCCGCACGTCATGCGCACCGGCAACGTTGGCGCGTTCCGCCTCACGAACGTCGCCGCCACCTACTACAAGGGCGACGAGCGGAACCCCCAGCTCCAGCGCATCTACGGCACGGCCTTCAAGAACAAGACCGAGCTGGAAGCCCACTTCACGATGCTGGAGGAGGCGAAGAAGCGCGACCACCGCAAGCTCGGCCGCGAGCTGGAAATCTTCTGCTTCGACGAGGACGTCGGCCCCGGCCTGCCGCTGTGGATGCCCAACGGCGCCGTGCTCATCGAGGAGCTCGAGAAGCTCGCGAAGGAAACGGAATTCGCCGCCGGCTACGACCGCGTCCGCACGCCCGTGATCGCCCGCGAAAACCTGTATCTGACGAGCGGCCACCTCCCGTATTACGCCGACGGGATGTTCCCGCCGATGACGCTGGAGGAAGACCGCGCGGTCCCGGGAACCACGGTCGCGAACGCAGAGGATTCTGCGTCCGCCCGCCCGCCTGGCGACCGCTACTACCTCAAGGCGATGAACTGCCCGCATCACCACAAGATCTTCAAGGCGGTGCCGCGCTCCTACCGGGATCTGCCGGTGCGCTTCGCGGAGTACGGGCAGTGCTACCGCTACGAGCAATCGGGCGAGCTCCTGGGCCTCATGCGCGTGCGCTCCATGCAGATGAACGACGCCCACATCTACTGCACGGAGGAGCAGTTCGCGTCCGAGTTCAACGCCGTCAACGACCTCTACCTGCGCTACTTCAAGCTCTTCGGCGTGGACAAATACGTGATGCGCTTCTCCACCCACGACCCGGCCAAGCTCGGCCAGAAGTTCGTGGACGATCCCATCCTCTGGAAAAAGACCGAGGACATGGTGCGCCGCGTCCTCATCGAGTCCGGCATCCCCTACGTCGAGATTCCCAACGAGGCCGCCTTCTACGGCCCGAAGATCGATGTGCAGGTGTGGAGCGCCATCGGCCGCGAGTTCACGCTCGCCACCAACCAGGTCGATTTCGCCGTGCCGCCGCGCTTCGGCCTCGTGTATCGCGACCGCGACAACGTGGACAAGACCCCGCTCTGCATCCACCGCGCGCCGCTGGGCACGCACGAGCGCTTCATCGGCTTCCTCATCGAGCACTACGCCGGCAACTTCCCGCTCTGGCTCGCCCCCGAGCAAGTCCGCATCCTGCCCATCGGCGACGACGCCCCCCTCCTCGAATACGCCAAGTCCATCCAGCAAGAGTTGCGCGGCCACGGCGTGCGCGCCGCGCTCGACGCTTCCTCCGACCACATCAAAGCCAAGATCGCCAACGCCGAGACGAAGAAGGTTCACACCATGCTCGTCCTCGGCGCCCGCGACCTCGAGGCCGGCGCCGTGAGCGTCCGCCTCCACGGCAAGGGCAACGTCGGCGCCAAGCCCCGCGCCGGCTTCGTCGCCGAAACCCTCGCCGCCATCAAAGAGCGCCGCGCGAACTGAGCCCCCACGCGGACCGCCGAGGCGGGAGCGCGAGGTTGTAGAGGCGGCTCTGTCCGCGAATGCGGACGTGCCGCCTCTCATTTTCTCTCCGGGCGGCCGCTGGCGGGTCCTGCGACAGCGGCCCCTCGGAAGAATTCCACCGGCGGCACGTCCGCATTCGCGGACAGGGCCGCCTCTACCACTCGGGTGGCTACCGCGATCGAGCGTGGTCGCGATTGCGCGCGGCAGGTCCCGCAGCGAGCGCAGGGGAGTTCGGCAGTAGCCAGCGGCCTGGAGCGCGACCACCTCCACGCTCGGCAGGACGGGCACCTCGCGCAGCGCCAGCAGGTTGATGGCGAGCCTCAGCGAGCGCAGCGCGGGCAGATCACCGAGGGCACGCAGGTCCGGCCAAGGCGCGCCGAAGCCAAGCGCCAGGTTCTCCAGGCAGGGCAGGCCCCGCAGGCCATCGACGTTTTGCAGGCGATGGATCGGAGGCTCCCCCATGTCGGTCAAACTCAGGCTCCGCAGCGCCCGGGGACGAGCGAGGTCGTCCACCTCGCGAAGGTCGCAACCCAGCGAAAGATCCTCAGGTGAGGAAAGAAGCGCAGCGCCTTCAAATCGCGCACCGGCCGCACCTTCCCGAGCGAGGAAGGGAGCCGTTTCACCTCGTCCCACGCCTCCACGGTCGCGTCCAGCCCCGCCCGGTCCAGCCGCGGCCGATAGGCGGGATTCAGCCTCTGCTCCTCCTGACCTGCTCGACCAAGAGCTCCGCGGTGAAAAGCTCGTCGTTCGTGCGCGCCGGATCGAGCGCCCACGCGCGAAATCCCTCGGCGAGCGAGGAAGAATCATTGGGAGAGGAATTCATGGCCATTCACCTCGGCAGGCACACGCCCGCCTATCGCGCTTATACCGAGCCACCCGCAAAACCGGCAAGCCCAGAAAAGGAAAATCCCCCCGCCAAAACCAACCCAATTCCCCCAATGTCGCACCCGCGGGCGATGACTTGCGGAGAGGCGCCGGCGTCTTGGAGGGCGGTGGCCTTCCGGGAGATGAAGCCCCCGGCTACCAGCAGGCATCGCTCCTCGACGCGCCGAGATTCATTTTCGCACGCACTTAGGGACGGATGCGACCGGGCGGATGGCGGCGGCTGGGTTGCAGCGAGAAGTGCCGTCCGCCCGGCCCCGATGGCTCAGGCGGACAGGGATCGCAGGTTGCCGCGCATCATCTCTACGGCCGGATGATCTTCGTCACCGAAGGCTTTCCGGAAGATGGCGAGCGCGCGCTCAAAGGCGGCTTTGGCGCCGGGCACGTCGCCCTGGGCTTGCAGGGCGCGGCCGAGCTCGTTGATCGCGCTGGCCGTGTTCGGATCCTCGGGGCCGTAGGCTTTCTCGTCGATGCGCAGGGCGCGCTCGAAGGCGGCTCGGGCGCCAGGTGCGTCGCCCATGGCCTGGAACACGGCGCCGACGTTGCGCTCGTCGATGGCGATGTCCGGGTGCTCGGAGCCGAGGAGCTTCGCGTCGAGGAGGAGGGAGCGCTCGAAGGCGGCCTTGGCGGCGGGGTATTCGGCGCGGGCTTTCAGGTAGAGGCCCAGGCAGGTGAGCAGCCGGGTGAGCGGTCCCGTGGGGACTTCGAAGCGCTCGGCATAATCGATGACCGCCGCGGCGTGCGGCAGGAGGCGGATGGCCGTGGGCCAGGCGTCAGAGGAGAAGTCGTCGAAGGGGAAGGCGACGCAGATGGCGTTGAGGATGCAGCGGCACCACTCTGCGGCGTTGCCATCGGGATCGTCGAGGTGGTCGCGGACGGCGGCCTGCGTGAGGGGGTGCATGGAGAGGGTGGCGGCGCGGCCGGTTTGGAGCAACCCGTAGCGCCGGGCGGCGGCCACGGCTTCCTGGAAGGCGGCGGGGTCTTGCACGGCGGTGCTCAGCGGCTCGGGGATGTGCTCGGCGCCGGCGGTAAGGGTGGCCCGCGGGATGCCTTCCGGGGCGAGGAAGGCGCAGGAGGAGACGAGTTGGGAGGCGGCGAGGGATTCGAGCTTCAAATGTCGGAAGGCGAGCTCGAAGGTGGCGGCGACGGCGGCGGGGTAGCCGGGATCGCGCGGCTTGAGTTTGCGGAGCTCGCGCCGCTGCTGGCGGAAGTGGCCGTGGTATCCGGCGAGCGCGATGTCTTGGGCGCGCATGCAGGCGGCGGCTTGCGCGAGGGCGAGGGGGAGGTGGTCGAGGTCTTTCGCGAGCTTTCGGGCGTCGGCGGTGGCGTCGGCGGAGTGACCGGTGCGCTGGAGGAGGAAGGCGGCGGCGGTCTCGGGCGGCCACGGTTCTACTGGCTTGGGAAGAGCCTCTGCCCAGCGCTCATGGCGCGAGGTGACGATGAGGTCGCCGACGGAGCCGGTCAGGTAGGGGTGGAGATCGTCGTGCGTGCCGATGTGGTCGAAAATGAGCAGCCAGCGGCGTCGGTGGCGCAGGGCATCGAGGACGGCGGCGATGACTTTTGGCTGCTCGGCGGCGTCGGCCTCCGGCAGGCCGAGCGG
>CALMOL010000248.1:5324-22862 GCA_937871685.1 uncultured Verrucomicrobiota bacterium | reverse complement strand
AGGGGAGTGCGGCGGGTGGGGTGCGGGGGAGAGCAGGAGGAAAGGCGGGCGGTCAC
Organism: uncultured Verrucomicrobiota bacterium; assembly: GCA_937871685.1. Classification (GTDB taxonomy): domain Bacteria; phylum Verrucomicrobiota; class Verrucomicrobiia; order Chthoniobacterales; family SZAS-18; genus SZAS-18. Next base: position 22,806 of record CALMOL010000248.1, on the reverse strand, counting down.
TCCGTGCCGTTGAGCACGAAGTCGAAGATGTCGTAGTTGTGCAGCCCGCCGGCGGCGGCGCGGCGCCGGTATTCCGGGGTCAGCGGCTCCGAGACGAGGAAGGGCACCCGGCGCTCCCCGAGGCCGCCGTGCGAGCGCAGCCGGTGGCCGTCGAGCCCGGCGAGGTTGTGCTCGGACGTCGTCGCGCCCACCACGGTGGCGGCGTCGCTCAGCACGATGAAGTCGCCCTCGCGGTCGATGGGCAGGTGGTAGCGTTCCGCCGCCTCGGCCGCGCTCAGCACCGCCTCCACGCCCGGCATCTGCGCGCAGAACGCCATCAGCTCGGGAATCGAGGCGCCGGCCGCGCGCCGATAAACGCGGACGAAGGAGCCGAGCGCCCCGTGGTGCTTCACGTAGGGATCGGTGATCGGGCAGATCACGCGGGCCGCGCCGGGGCCAAAGCGCGCGTTCAGCTCGTCCTCGAGGTAGATGACGTTGGCGCTGCCGTCGGCCTTGGCCTTGTCGCGCATGCCGTGGTCGGCCACGAGGCCGACGACCGCGCCCAGCTCGATCAGCCGGCCGACGCGCTCATCGACGGCGCGGTGGAACTCGTCCGACTCCGGCTCGCCCGGCGCGTGGCCGTGCTGGATGTAGTCGGAAAGCGAAAGGTAGAAGAGCTCGCCGCGGCCCTGCTCGAGCAGCTTGATTCCCGCGTCGAGCACGAAGAGCGAGAGATCGCCCGAATACATGTTCGGCGTCGGCCGGCCGACGAGTTCCTCGAGGTCGGCGATGCCATTCTCCTCGACGGTGGCGGCGCTGGCCTTCTCGGAGGAGAAGCAAATCCCGCCCTGCATGCCGCGGCCGAGCATCTTGCGCAGCTTGTCCTTGGCGGTGACGACCACGGTGGGGACGCCCGCGTTGTTCAGCGCGGCGAGGACCGTGCCGGCGCGCATCAGGCTGCCGTCGGTGATCATCACTTCCTTCCCGGTCTCGCGGTCGAGGTAGTAGTTGCCGGAGATTCCGTGCACCGCGGGCGGCGCGCCGGTCACGATGGAGACGTTGTTCGGATTCGTGAACGTCGGGACGGCGGCATCGGCCTCGCCGGCGAAGCCCTCCGCGGCGAAGCGGCCGAGCGTGGGGAACACGCCGGCCGGAATGCCGCGGGCGAGATACTCGGGATCGCAGCCGTCGAGGCAGATCACGACCGACGGGCGGCGGGGTGGCTGGTAGGTGCGGCCGTTCACGGTCACGGCCGACGCGGGGGAGAGCGTCGCAGACATGCCGCGACCTTTGCGGTGTGAGCGAACGCGCCACAAACGACTTTATTGTGCCTTTTCCGTGACTAATTCTCACGGATGCCCCACCGCCTTCCGCCGCTCACCGCGCTGCGCGCCTTCGAGGTCGCAGCCCGCACCAGCAGCTATTCGGAAGCCGCAGCGGAGCTCGGCGTCACGCACGGGGCGGTCAGCCGGCAGATCGCGCTGCTGGAGTCGTGGCTCGGCCAAACGCTCTTCACCCGCGCGGGCCGCGGCATGAGCGCGACGCCGCACGGCCGCGCCTACGCCCGCGAGGTCAGCCGCGCCTTCGACCAGATCGCGGACGCCACCCAGCGCTACGGCACGGGGGCCGGGTCCGACATCCTCCGGGTCAACGCGCCGGTGACCTTCGCGATGCGCTGGCTGATCCCCAACCTGCGCGGCTTCCGGGCGGAGCATCCGAAGATCGAGGTCCGCGTCTCGACCTCGACCACGCTGACGGAAGGCGCGCAGCGCTCCTTCGACGTCGCCATCCGCCGAGGCCCGCAGGCGTGGGAGCAGTTCGACGCGATCAAGATCGTGGACGAGGAGAACACCCTCCTGGCCAGCCCCGCGCTCTTGAAACGCCAGCCCCTGCGCAAGCTGGCCGACCTCGCGAAGCACACCATCCTCTCGACCGAGACCCGGCCACGCGACTGGGAGGACTGGCTCCATGCCGCAAAATACGACGGGCCGCGGCTGGCGCGGCATCACCGCCACGACCACTTCTTCGTCACGCTCCAAGCCGCGATCGACGGCCTCGGATTGATCGTGGGGCCGCTGCCCGTGCTCGACCAGGACGTCGAGGCGGGCCGGCTCGTCCTGCCGTTCCCGAAGATCCGCGGTCCCCGCCGCAGCTACTACGCCCTGACCCCGCACGACGCGGACAAGACGGCCGCGCTTCGCTATTTCCTGGCCTGGCTGGGAAGGGTCGCCGGTCCCTAGGCGCGGCCGGGGGCGGATTTTGCCTTCCTTCGGCGGCGCAATGCGGTTGACTGCGCCCACCATGAGACGCGCCTTCGTTTCCGCCCTGCTCTTCGCTGCCACGACGCTGCCGGCCTTTGCGCAGTCCGGCGCGAGATTGCACGAATACATCCGCCCGTTCGTCGGCACCAAGGGGGAGGGCAACACGTATCCGGGGCCGTCCGCGCCCTTCGGCATGGTGCAGCTTTCGCCCGATACCGACCACGAGCTTTGGGACACCGCCTCGGGCTACGAGTATTCGGACACCTCGATCATGGGGTTCTCGCTCACGCACCTGACGGGCACGGGCATCCCGGACCTGGGCGACTTCCTCTTCATCCCGCAGATCGGCCCCGTGAAGCTGGAGGCGGGCACCAAGGCGGACCCGAGCGCCGGCTATCGCTCGCCCTTCACGCACGACACGGAGGAGGCTTCCGCCGGCTACTACAAGGTCCGCCTCGACAAGCCCGGCGTGGTCGTGGAGCTGACGGCCGGCGAGCGCGCGGGGATGATGCGCATGACCTTTCCGGCGAGCGACGACGCGTCGATCATGACGGACCTCCATCACATGCTCACGGGCAAGAAGTGGAAGGTGGCGTGGTCGCGGGTGCGCGTGGAGGACGCCTCGACGGTGACCGGCTTCCATCTCACGAACGGCTGGGCGAAGGAGCGGCCGATCTATTACGCGGCGCGCTACTCGAAGCCCTTCGATCGCTTCCAGATCTACTCCGACGGCAAGCCGGTGATCTACAACACGCGCCGCTTCCGCTCCGCGCGCGAGGCGGCCGGGACGAACCTTCAGTTCGTGGCGGGCTACAAGACGACGGCCGGCGAGAAGATCACGGTGAAGGTGGCCGTGTCGGGGCTGTCCGCGGCGCACGCGTTGCAAAACCTCGACGCGGAAATCCCGCACTGGGACTTCGAGAAGCTGCGCGACGCCACGCGGGCCAAGTGGGACCAGGAGCTGAGCCGCATCCAGATCGAGGGGACGCAGGAGCAGAAGGAGACGTTCTACACGTCCGTCTATCACGCCTTCCTCGCGCCGAACCTTTACCAGGACTCGACGGGCGAATACCGCGGCTTCGACCAGAACACGCACCTCGCCAAGGGCTTCACGAACTACGCGATCTTCTCGCTCTGGGACACCTACCGCGCCACGCACCCACTCTTCACGCTCGTCCAACGGGACCGGAACCGAGACATGATCAATTCCATGCTCGCGCACTACGACCAGAGCGTGGACCACCTGCTGCCCATCTGGTCGCTCCAGGCGAACGAGACGTGGTGCATGGTGGGCTACCACGCGGTGCCGGTGATCGTGGACGCCTTCCTCAAGGACCCGAAGGGCTTCGACGGCAAGCGCGCCTTCGCCGCGATCAAGCGCACGGCGACGAATCCGGACTACGACAGCGTGGCCGCATACGACAAGCTCGGGTGGGTGCCCTTCGAGCAGGAGAACGAGTCGGTCTCGAAGACACTCGAATACGCCTACGATGACTATTGCGTGGCGCAGATGGCGCGCGCGCTCGGGCTCAAGGACGACGAGGCCTACTTCCGCCGCCGCGCCGGCCATTACCGCAACCTCTTCGACCCGTCCGTGGGCCTGATGCGCGGCCGGGATGCGAAGGGCCAGTGGCACTCGCCCTTCGACCCGCACCATTACGACGAGGACGCGGGCGTGAACGACTTCACCGAGGGCACGAGCTGGCAGTATTCGTGGTATGTGCCGCACGACGTGCCCGGGCTGATCGGGCTGATGGGCGGGCGCACAAAGTTCACCGCAAAGCTCGACGAGCTCTTCACCTTCACGGAGGCGGACAAGAGCACCGGCGTGTCCGACATCCAGGGCCGCATCGGCGAATACTGGCACGGCAACGAGCCGAGCCACCACATCATCTACCTTTACTCGATGGCCGGCCAGCCGTGGAAGGCGGCCGAGCGCCTGCGCGAGGTGGTGACGACGCAATATGGCTCCAAGCCCGACTCCCTTTCCGGCAACGACGACTGCGGACAGATGTCGGCGTGGTATATCTTCACGTGCCTCGGATTTTACCCCGTGTGCCCGGGCAGCAACGCATACGTGATCGGCGCGCCGCAAGTGCCCAAGGCGACGATGCGCCTCTCGAACGGCAAGACCTTCACCGTGACGGCAAACGGCCTGTCGAAGGAGAACTTCTACGTGCAGTCCGTGCGCGTGAACGGCAAGCCGCTGGAGCGCCCGATCCTGCCGCACTCCGCGCTGGAGGATGGCGGCACGCTCGAGTTCACCATGGGTCCGAAGCCGAGCGAGTGGGGCAAGGGCGGGATGGAGGAGACGAAGCCATGAGGCGACTCCTCTCCACCCTCGCGGCGTTCGAGCACGGAACCGTGGCGGTCTTTGACCTAAGTGACTACGAGAAAGAAAGTCGGTAGGAAGGTGCGGGCCTCCAGAAGCGAGGCACCGAGATATTTGTTCGTAGTCACTTAGAGGATTACCGCACTCCCAAGGCCCTCTCATCACAACATCTCCTACGCGCGTCTTGAGGCCCGGAGGGCCGTTGGAAATTAGCCGGTGGCGCAAGCCGCCAGAACTGATCCCCAACATGCATCTGCCCCGGAGGGGCAGCGGAGGCATCACCAGAGGTGCCTCGGATCGTAGGTCACGCCGCTTCGTCGCAACAACAATCCGTATTCCTCCTGGAACGTTCGCCTCCGGTGATGCTCCTCCTGTCGCTCGATGTAGGCACGCACCTCATCGCATTGCGAGGCACTCACGGTGAAGGCGCGGTAGCCCTCTTGCCACGCGAAGCCTGCTTCGTGGACCTCATCACGCACCCATCGCGAGGAAATCGTCTTCGCCTCGCGCAACACATCAGCCAGGCGCACCGTCGCGGGCAGCCCAATCAACAGATGCACATGGTCCGCCACGCCGCCCACTGCTGTGGGGATGCCGTCGGCTTCTCGCGTCACGCCACCGAGGAAGGCACGCAGACGAGCCCGCCATCCTTCGTCTATGAACGGCACCCGGTCCTTGGTGCTGAAGACCAAGTGATAATGCAGTGACAGATGGGTCGAGGGCATGAATTCCAGAATCCTCCAGCGCCCCTCCGGGGCGCACGAGATTTGTGGGGCAGTTCCGGTGGCTTGCGCCACCGGCTAATTTCCAACGGCCCTCCGGGCCTCAAGAATCCCGAGCTTGCGCCACCGGCTAATTTCCAACGGCCCTCCGGGCCTCAAGAATCCCGAAAAAGTAGGTGAGTGCGAGATCGACGACCCTCGCAACGGACACCGAATCTCAACGGGAAGGCGATGGACGATGACGAGAGCCTCTCTCTGACTCCTTGCGACGCAATTTCCCCCAGGCTCTCCTTATGAAACTGCACTTTCTCATCCTCGCGGCGCTCACGCCGATTGCCTCATCGGTCGCCGCTCCGCTCCCGCTGGTGGAGTTGGCGAACCCGCTGGTGGGCTCGGATTCCACGGTCGAGTTCTCCCACGGCAACACCTTCCCGGCAGTGGCGCTGCCGTTCGGCATGAACGCGTGGTCGCCTTACACGCAGCCGTGGAAGGACCGGTTCTATTACAACTACCGCGCGAAGGCGATCCGGGGCATTCGCCAGACCCATCAGCCAAGCCCGTGGATGGGCGACTACGGCACCTTCGCGCTCATGCCCGTGAGCGGCGCGCTGGCCTTCACCGAGGACGCGCGCGCCTCGGCCTTCTCCCACGACCAGGAGCTGGCGATGCCTTCCTATTACCGCGTGCGGCTGGAGACCTGGAAGGCCACGGCGGAGGTCGCGCCGACGGAGCGCGCGGCCGCGTTTCGCTTCACCTTCGAGGGGACGGGCGACGCGTGGGTCGTTCTCGAGGCCTTCGCGGGCAAGGCGCTCGCGAGCGTGGAAGTCCACCCCGCCGAGCGGAAGATCACGGGCGTCGCGCGCAACGTGCGCGGAACCCCGCCGGCCAGCTTCGGCTCGCACTTCGTGATCGTGTTCGACCAGCCCTTCGTGGCCCACGGCACTTGGTCGGGCGAGACCGCGAAACGCGGCGAGACGAAACTGGAGGCGGCGGAACCGATGGGTGCCTTCGCGCAGTTCGACGGGAAGCCCGGCATCGCGGTCACCTGCCGCGTGGCCTCGTCTTACATCTCGCTGGAGCAAGCGGAGCGAAACCTCGCGACCGAGATCGGCACCGCCGACTTCGACACGGTCAGGCAGCGCGCCGAGGCACGCTGGAACGAGATGCTCGGCCGCGCGCAGGTCGAGGGCGGCTCCGACGATCAGCGCCGGATGTTCTACACGGCGCTCTACCGCTCGCTGCTCTTCCCGCAGAAATTCCACGAGCCCGACGTGGCGGGAAAGCCGCGCTATTGGTCGCCCTACGACGGCCAGGTGCACGCCGGCACGATGTATACGAACAGCGGCTTTTGGGACACTTTCCGCGCCGTTCATCCGCTGCTGAATCTGCTCTACCCGGAGATCAGCGCGGAGATTCTCCCGGGCCTGCTCGCCGCCTATGACGAGAGCGGCTTCCTGCCGGCGTGGTCGAGCCCCGGCCACCGCGACATCATGATCGGCAACCACGCCTTCTCGCTGCTCGCCGACGGCTGGGCGAAGGGTGTGCGCAGCTTCGACCCCGCGAAAGCATTGCGCGCGATGGTGCACGACGCGACCACGCAGAGCCCGCCGAAGCTGTCCGCCATCGGCCGCGACGGCGCGGAGTTTTACCACCGCCTCGGCTACGTCCCCTACTCCGGCGCGGCGCCCAAGGGCGCGCCGGACAGCGTCACGGAGGCCACGGCCAAGACGCTGGAGTTCGCCTACAACGATTTTTGCCTCGCCGAATTTGCCCGGCTCACCGGCCAGCGTGCCGAGGCCGATCGCTTCGCGCGGGCGGCGCAAAGCTACCGCAACCTCTTCGACGCGAAGACCGGATTCATGCGCGCGCGCCGAGCCGATGGCTCGTGGGACGAGCCGTTCTTCCCGGACGAGTGGGGCGGCGGCTTCACCGAGGGCAACGCCTGGCAATGGACCTGGAGCGTGATGCAGGACGTGCCTGGTCTCGTCGCGCTGCTCGGCGGCGACCAGGCCGCGGGCGAGAAGCTCGACGCCGTGTTCTCCACCGCGCCGACTTTTCGCGTGGGCACCTACAAGGAGACGATCCACGAGATGATCGAGATGGCTGCGTCGAACCTCGGCCAATACGCGCACGGCAACCAGCCGGTGCAGCACATGATCTACCTCTACAACTACGTCGGCCAGCCGTGGAAGGCGCAGTCGCGCGCGCGGCAGGTGATGAGCCTGCTCTACCAGCCCACGCCCGACGGATTCTGCGGCGACGAGGACACCGGCCAGATGTCGGCGTGGTATGTCTTCAGCGCGCTCGGCTTTTATCCGGTCTGCCCCGGCGAAGTGAACTACGTCGTCGGCTCACCGCTCTTCACCCGCGCCACTCTCAAGCTTCCGAACGGGAAGACGCTCGTCATCCACGCACCGGAGAACGGCCCGCAGCGTCCCTACATCGGCGCCGCCGCGCTGAACGGGAAGCCGCTCGACCGCACTTACATCTCCCACGGTGAGTTGCTCGGCGGAGGCGACTGGACGTTTTCGATGACTTCCACCCCCGACTCCAAGTGGGGCACCGCCCCCAATGCGCGGCCGCCCTCGGCCATGTCGGGGCTGGTCGTCCCGTCGCGTTGATCTTTCGCCGGATCGACTCGGTGGAGTCGTTGCCCGTCATCGAGCGCTGCCGGCCTTTTCCTGATATCCCTCCAGGACTTTCTCGCGTTCCTGGACCAGCGCGATCGACGCCTCCAAGAACGCCACTCGCCGGGCGCTGCCACCCGCCGCGTCGAGCCGGGCGGCGAGGTTGGCTTCCTGGTCGCGCCAGACGATCCAGGCGCGCTCAGCGTCCTTGAGTGCCTTTTGATCCTCCGGGGGCAGCGCCTGCATGAGGCGCTGGTAAACGCGATCGAGCGAGGCATTCGCGCGATCGAGGCTCGCTTGCTCCGCCTCGCCGTTGGCGTTGAGCGCCGCCGGTGGGACGAGCGCGGACTTTTATCGGAGGTCCATTGATGCCCGCCCGGGATTCCTGCCCATAGGTCTGCATGGCCACTTCCCTCCCCTCCCCGACGGCCAGCGCGTCGGCAGGCACCGAGCGTCCGAACTACCGCGGCCCGTTCGCCATCATGACGGTGCTCTTCTTCGCTTGGGGCTTCATGACCGTCTTCAACGACGTGCTCATCCCGCGCTTCAAGACGGCCTTCGAGCTCGATTACTTCCGCGCCATGCTCGTGCAGTTCGCGTTCTTCGGCGCCTACTTCGTCGGCTCGCTCATCTACTTCGTCGTCTCCGCGACCAGGGGCGACCCCATCGCGCGGCTCGGCTACAAGAACGGCGTCGTCATCGGCCTGCTCATCTCGGCCGCCGGGGCGGGACTGTTTTGGTTCGCGGCGAATGCGCTCTCGTATCCGCTCTTCCTCGGCGCTCTCTTCATCGTGGGGCTCGGCTTCGCCATGCTGCAAATCGCGGCGAACCCCTACGTCACGATCCTCGGCCCCGAGCGCACGGCCTCCAGCCGGCTTAATCTCGCCCAGGCCTTCAATTCCCTCGGCACTGCCACCGGGCCGGTCCTCGGCGGGTGGCTCATTTTCGAATACTTCGCTCGCTCGGGCGCGCACGGCGCGGAGTCGGTGAAGATCCCCTACCTCGTCTTCTGCGGCGTCTTTGTGCTGCTGGCCGCCATCTTCTTCTTTGTCCGTCTGCCGCAGGTCGGCGAGGGCAAGATCGAGCCGGGGTTCGCGGCGCTGCGGCACCCGCACTTGGTGCTCGGGATGCTCGCGATCTTCATGTATGTGGGCGGCGAGGTGTCGGTCGGCAGCTCGATGATCTCGTTTCTCGGCCAGCCCTCCGTGGCAGGGCTCAGCGAGATGGAGGCCAGCCACTACGTGTCGCTGTTCTGGGGCGGAATGCTGATCGGCCGGTTCATGGGCGCCATCGAGCTGAGCGAGCTCGCCGCCGGCGCCAAGCAGATCGCGCTGGCGGCCGTGCCGGTGGTCGCTCTCGTGATGCTGGCGGCGCTGCGGCCATGGGGCGAGGCGGTGCTCTACGCACCGTTCCTCGCGTTGTGCTGGCTCGGCTTCCTCGTCGGCCGCGGGAATGCCGCCCGCACGCTGATGATCTTCTCGCTCGCGGTGACCGCGCTCCTCGCCGTGGCGATCGGCGCCGGCGGCAAGCTCGCGATGTGGTGCCTCATCGGGGCCGGGCTGTTCACGTCCATCGGCTGGTCGAACACCTTTGCCCTCGCGATCGACGGGCTCGGCATCTACAAGAGCCAGGCGTCATCGCTGCTCGTCATGGCCATCGTCGGCGGCGCGCTCCTGCCGCCGCTGCAGGGGTGGTTGGCTGACCGCATCACGCTGCAAGATTCCTTCGTGGTGCCGCTCGTGGCCTACGCCTACGTGGCCTTCTACGGCGCGAAGGGCTGCCGCGTGGGGCGGCGAGCGGAGGCGTGAACGAAGAGACGCCATGGCGAACGATGCCATCGTGACGAGCGCCGACGAGCGCGTAGTCCTCACGCTGGACGCGGGCGGCACCAGCTTCCGCTTCTCCGCGATGCAGGCCGGCCGGCCGTGCGCAGAAACGTTCGTCCTGCCCACCTGCGGCGACGACCTCGCGCGCTGTTTCGAAAACCTCGTCGCCGGCTTCGAGACCGCCCGCCAGCGCTGCCCCGCGCCGCCCGTGGCGCTGAGCTTCGCCTTTCCCGGCCCGGCCGACTATCCGAACGGAATCATCGGAGATCTGCCGAATCTCCCGGCCTTCCGCGGCGGCGTGCCCCTCGGCCCGATGCTGGAGAATCGCTTCGGACTGCCCGTCTTCCTCAACAACGACGGCGACCTCTTCACCTTCGGCGAGGCCACCGGCGGCCTGCTGCCGTGGGTGAATGCCCAGCTCGCCGCCGCGGGCAGCCCGAAGCGCTTCCGCAATCTCCTCGGCCTCACGCTCGGCACTGGCTTGGGCGGCGGCCTCGCGCGCGATGGCGAGATGTGGACCGGCGACAACTCTCTCGCCGCCGAGGTGCACCTCTTCCGTCATCGCCACGATCCGCGGCGCAACGCCGAGGAAGGCGCCAGCCTTCGCGCCGTGCGGCGCGTCTATGCCGAGCACGCCGGCCGGCCGCTCGCCGATGTGCCGGATGCGGAAACGATTTGTGCCATCGCCCTCGGGCAATCCACGGGAAACGCGGACGCCGCGCGCGCGTCCTTCCGTGCCCTGGGCGAGGTGGTCGGCGACGTTTTGGCTCACGCCCTGTCCCTCGTGGACGGCTTGGTGGTCATCGGTGGCGGCCTTTCCGCGGCGTGGCCGCTCTTTGCACCCGCCGCGTGCCAAGAATTGCAACGCGCTTACGCATGCCCGGATGGAAGCGCGTTGCCGCGGCTGAACGCCCGGGTCTTCGACTTCGAGAATGCCGCGCAGCTGCCTGCGTTCCTCGCCGGCGAGCCACGCGAGCTGGCCGTGCCTGGCTGCGACCGCGTCGTGCGGCACGATGCCCTGCCCCGCACCGGCCTCGGCCGCAGTCGCCTCGGCACCAGCGCCGCCATCGCCCTCGGCGCCTACCACTTTGCCCTGCGACGACTCGACCCCATCGCGCGTGCGAGGCATGAACACCTTGCCTCCAACTCAGGGCCAGCGAGTTGAAGCCAGTCCCGTGCGCCCAGTTCGCTTCGGGGCCGAATCGCGGATCATGGACGAGCTTTGGACAAACCACTCCACTCCCAGCTCCCATCGTCCCGTAGTCATCGGATCGACATCCTGCGGGGCCTTCGATCAAAGGGGATGCTTCGGCAGACCGCGCCCGCTGGGAGTGGATCGCTAGAAAAGCGTTGCCTCATCGAATCCAGATCGGATTGGCTGGGCTGGCTCCCCGCGGGCTTTTCAGGGCACAAGCACGGTGCGGTAAAAGCACCGGGCGGGCAGGGATGGCGCCGAGTCAAGGTAGTCGATCACTCCGCCCTGGCTCGCGGTCGTCGTGCCAGCGAGGGTTTGCCAAGCGCCCGTCAGCGTGCCGTTGGATTGAATCTGGTAGGCCCGGCCTGGGATGCCCTGCCAGCGAATCCGCACCCCTGCGCTCGGCTCCAACGCGAAGCTGATGAGGCGGGAGGAAGAATCCGCGGCCCCCCCCGCGACGGGGAGCACCTCACCACGCTGAGGCTGGAACTGCTCGGCATTGTCCGCGCGCAGGCGGAAGTAGTAGGTCACGCCGGTCGAAAGACCAGCCAGATTGGCGCTCACCGCGACTGGGCTGGTGCCAGCAGCGATGCTTTGCACCGCCGTGGCGGTGGTCAGCGCATTCGGAGAAGTGCCATACTCGAAAAAGGCGGTGCTGGCCGTGCCGTTGGGATTGACCGTGCCGCTGAGCGTGGCGCTGGTCGCCGTGACGGCAGAGGCAGGCAAAGTGACCGGCGCGGGGCCGAAGCGCAGCCGAAAGACCGTGCCGAGGTCACCCGTGCCGCCGGAGTAAGCTGTGCCGTAGAAGTTGCCGTCCGTGCCGCGTGCCAGGGCCGCGTGTGACTGGGAACCGCGGTTCGCGCCATTGGTGCCGGAGAAATCCACCAGCTTGGTCAGCCCACCGGTTGGCATCATCCGAAATATCGCGCCGCTGCCGCTCGCGCCGCCAAAGTAAGTCGTGCCATAGAAGCTGCCGTCTGCTCCCTGGGCCACGGCGGCAAAAGGACCGGTCCCGAGGCCGAGGCTGGCCGCGCTGCTGTCGCCGAACTGCGCCAACGTGGCCAGCCCGCCGGCCGGCGTCACGCGGAAGACGGTGCCGCCATTGTTCGCGGCGCCATAACCGGTGGTGCCGTAGAAATTGCCGTCTGTTCCCAGCGTCACGCCGTCTAGGGGGTTCTGCCCGCGGCTGCCTCCGAAATTCACCAGCGTGGCCAGCACGCCGGCCGGCGTCACGCGGAAAAGGGTTCCGTAGCTGCCTGCGCCGGTGGTAATGCTCGTCGTGCCATAAAGGCTGCCATCTGCTCCTAACGTCAGCGCGCCCGTGGGATTGGACCCGTTGCTGGTCGCGCCGGGGCCGGTGAACTCCACCAGCGTCGTCAGCGCGCCGGCCGACGTCAGGCAGAAGACCGTGCCATAGCCGTTTGTGCCGCCGTAGTAGGTCGTCCCATAGAGATTGCCACCTGCGTCCGGCGTGACGGCGGCGAGAGGATTGGCCCCGCGGTTGGCCGCGCCATTGGAAGTGAAGTCCACGAGCGTGATCAGCGCGCCGCTCGGATCCATGCGAAAGACCGTGCCATAGTCGCTCGGGCCTCCGCGGTAAGTCGTGCCGTAAAAATTGCCGTCTGCTCCCAGCGTCAGCGCGCCCTTGGGACTGGCCCCGCGGTTGACGCCGCCGTTGCCGGTGAAGTTTACCAGCGTCGTCAGCGCGCCGGCCGGCGTCAGGCGGAATACCGTGCCATAGCCATTTGCGCCGCCTCCAACCGTCGTGCCGTAGAAGTTTCCGTCTGCTCCCGGTATTAGGGCCGTGGATGGACCGGTCCCTGTTTCCCGCACGAAATCGACCAAAGTTTCGAACGCTGGCCCGGCGCTGAGCAAGCCGGGCAAAGCCAAGGTGCCCACAAGACCAGCCCACAGGGCGAGGCGGCGCCGGTGACGAGGAAGCACCAAGCCTGAACCTTCCGCGGGAGGAAGAAACAATGCATTCATGCCGAGGGCAGTTGAAGATGGAACGAGCCGAGCGCAAATGACCAGAGCTTCATTTGTCGAAAGGCACATCATGGTAAAAACCTGACTTTTCCTCCGCAAGGCAAAATCATTCCGTCCCCCTTTGCCGCCGGTCAACAGCACCGGAGGCAGCATGGCATTGGGTTCGGCACGCTGCGAGCCTTCCGCACGCCGGCAAGGGCGGCGCTTCGCCGAGGGCCATGAGCAAGGCTGGGCCGGCGGAGGCAGCGTCACCCGCGCTTCGAGAAGGCCTTCGCGTCGCGGGCCTCCTGGATCAGCTCGTCGAGCACCTTGATCTGCTCCTCCTGTTTCTTGAGGATTTCCTCGTTGCGCTGACCGAGCGCGCGGAGCTGGTTCACGAGGTCGGGCGGCACGGGGCCTTGCGAGCGGAGCTCGGCAGAGGGCAGCGCCAGCGCGGCGGCGCAGAGGAGCGCCAGGGGCCAGAGGCGGGCAATGGAGGAATTCATCGCAAAGGGGGCTTGGGGGGTTAAGTCAGCGGGCGCGCTTGGAAAAGATGCGCACGAGGCGGATTTCCTCGCGCAACGTGGCGAGTTGCTCGTCGATCTTGGCTTGGTTGGCGGCCATCTGTTCCTGCTGCTTGGCCAGGGCAGGCAGGAGGTCGCCGGCGACGGGCGGGGTGTAGGTCGGCCCCTGCGGCGTGGCGGTGCGGGGGGTGGCGAGGAATCCGGCCACCGCGAGCAGCGCGGCCGGGGCGACGAGGAGCCAGGGACGTGCCGCGCGCGCAGGCGCGGCCAGAGAAATTGCGGTGGGCGGGTTCATGCGTCTTCAGCGGAGCATGAATCCGGCCGCGGGCGCAAGGGCCGCCCGGCTGCCATCGTGTCAAGCCAAATGCGCGGCTGGCGCGGGAATCGGTTGCACCCCGGCGGCGCGGTCCCCATCATGAACGCGCCATGGCTGGTATGTCCCAGACACAGTCGATGTCGCAGATGCAGGTGCTCGCGCCGCAGCTGCAGCAGAGCCTTGTCATTCTCCAAGCTCCGATGCTCGAGCTGCGCTCGATCATTGCGCAAGAGATGGAGACGAACCCGACGCTGGAGGAATCCGATCCCGAGCCGGACCCCGCCGAGGAAGCGCCGAAGCCGGACGACAACTTCGACCAGGAGTTCGAGCAACTGCGCAAGCTGGACGACGAGTGGCGCGAATACATGGCGCAGAGCGGCTCGTATTCCTCGCGCTCCGAGGACGAGGAGGAGCGGCGGCAATTCTTCTTCGACTCGCTGGCCAATCCCGAGTCGCTGCAGCAGCACCTCATGGAGCAGCTTCCCGGCGCGGAGCTCAGCCCCGACGAACTCAAGATCGCCGAGCTCATCATCGGCAACATCGACGACAGCGGATTCCTCCAGACCACGCCGGAGGAGATGGAGATGAACACGGGGATCGCCGCGGCCGACGCCGCGCGCGTGCTCGAGGTGATCCAGGGCTTTCATCCGGCCGGCGTTGGGGCGCGCGACTTGCGCGAGTGCCTCCTGCTCCAGCTCCGGCGCGAGGGGCGCGAGAAGTCGCTGGAGGCGCAGATCATCGAGCGCTTCCTGGAAGACCTCGGCAAGCGGCGCTTTCCCGAGATCGCGCGCAAGTTGGGCGTCACCGTGCAGCAGGTGCAGGCGTCGGCGAATACCATCGCCATCCTCGACCCGCGCCCCGGCCAGATTTTCGCCGCGCTGCCGAACAACTACGTCATTCCCGACGTGAACGTGGAGAAGATCGAGGGCGAGTGGATCATCACGCTGAACTCCGACCAGATCCCGCACCTGCGCATCTCCAACACCTACAAGGACCTGATGGCGCAGGAAAATTCCGGCGGCGACGTGCGCGAATACATCCGCGAAAAAATTCGGTCCGGGAAGTTCCTCATCAAGAGCATCCACCAGCGCCAGCAGACGATCCTGAACATCGCGCGCGAGATCGTGCGCCGGCAGGGCGAGTTCCTCGAGCACGGCTCCTCGCAACTGCGGCCGATGACGATGGTGCAGATCGCCGACGAGGTGGGCGTGCACGAGACGACGGTGAGCCGGGCGATCTCGGGCAAATACATCTCCACGCCGCAGGGCGTCTTCGAGATGCGATATTTCTTCACGCCCGGCTACCAAACCGCGAGCGGCGAGGTGATGAGCAACACGAGCGTGAAGGAGGCGATCCTGGACCTCATCAAGGCCGAGTCGTCGAGCACGCCGCTGAGCGACAAGGAGGTCGTGGCGATTCTCGAGAAGCGCGGCATCCCGATCGCTCGCCGCACGGTGGCCAAATACCGCAACGAGCTCAATATCCTGCCGAGCAACCTGCGGAAGGAATATTGAGCGGAGGCTGATCGGAGGGCGTTCCGAAAGTCACCGGACCATCGCGAGCACCAGCGGCCGGGCCTCAGCAAAGGCATCGTTTAATTCTTGGAGGTCTGGCAGACTCACGACGGCGAACGCCTCTTCTAGATCCGCCCGCGTCAGTCCTTCATGCTCGATAAGGAACCGCGCGTCGGCCATGTCCTGTGCGTCCGCCCCTCGCATCATCTTCGTGAGGACGAGGTCCACGGTGGCGGGACGAAAGAGACGGAGCCAACGCGTGCGCGGCCTTTCGATCGGCACAACGGCGTTCTCCCAGCGACGCCGGAGGAAAACCATCGAGGCCGGAAAGATGTGAGTGATATACAGCCCCTCCGTTTGTAGCTCGGCATTCGTCGCGTCCCGCGCGTTCCAAAACTTCTCGTCGGCATCGAGTTCCGCCTCGAATGCGGAAGGCACGATGACATCGACGTCCAAAGTCAGCGAGATCGCCGACGGCGCCGTTTCAAACCCGAGCGCGATTGCGGCTCGGCCGTAGAGCACCAACTCGACCTGATGGTCGAGGTGGCGGTCAAGCACCATCAGAATTCGCTCCGCGTTCAACATGCCGCGAAAGGCCGGGGTCGTGGCCGCAGCCACTGCGCCCGCAGGCCCCTTTGGCCCCCGCGGTCCATGCCCGTCATGGCGATGAATCGAGTGGGATGAGGCAGCACGCCATCCTTCGGTGGCGGGGTCAGCGGCAAGGCCGCGAGAAGCATGCTCCAAAACGGCTCGCTTGGCTCATAACGCACGCCGCTCTCCGCGACGTGGCGAAGCACCAGGACCGAGCGCTCTTCCACGGCAAGGCGCGCCAACATCGACACGTCGTTCCCATCAGTTCCAAGCATCGCCGCCCCGCAGCGGATGGAATGAGGATCGTAGGGCAGCGCAACGTTAAGCAAGGACATCGCAAGCTCCTCGTTGCTGAAGTCTTCCATTGTCGCCAGTTCACACGCTGGCTCATCCCCCCGCTGATAATGCCGGCACCCGCGCTGGACCGCCAACGTCTCCAAGTCGCGTGGCGTGCACAATCCCAAGTGGCGCGCCTTCCGCAGCAGCGCGGAAACGTGCGTCGTCGTGCCGAGGCGGTGAGCCAGCGTGCTCATGCCGGCCAACTTGCCACCGGCTGCGTCCGCCGGCAACGCGGCGCAGTGGATCGGAATGAGCGGCGCTTACTTCTTCTTCGCCGGCTTCGCGGCCGCGTCGGCGGGCTTGGCGTCGGCGGCAGCGGCGGGCTTGTCGGCCTTGGCCGGCTTGTCCTTGGACTCCACTTCCACGGCGGTCATCGTGTAGCGCACGGTGACCTTCGAGCCGACCTTCACGTCGGCGGGCACCTTCGAGTCGGCACTGCGGGCGATCTCGAAGCGCTCCTTGCCCTTCATCACGACGATCTTGGTGTCGGTCATCTCGGCCACCGGGCCGGTGACCTGATAGGAATCGGCGGCCCACGCGGCGGCGGGCGCGACGAGGGCGGCAAGGGCGAGCAGGCGGGGGAGGAGGCGGAAGGAGTTCATGGCGGGTGGTTCTTATCTGCTCCGGCCGGCTGATGTAAAGCGCGGAGCAAGAAATTTGATGCGTCATCCCGTCGGCAAGCGCTTGGCGGGCCGATCCTTCCCGAGGGCCACGAGCGCATCGGCCGCGACGCCAGGGCCATCCTCGACGCCGACGGCGGCGGCGACGCGCGCCGCCGCGGCTGACACCGAGGAATCACCGAGCAACGCGCCGAGGGCGGCAACGAGGCGCGGCACGCTCAGGCGCCGGCGGGGAATTGATCGCGCCACGCCGAGGCGGACGCACCGCGCGGCGTTGTCGAATTGGTCATGCGCGAAGGGCACCACAAGCATCGGCCGGCCGGCGCGCAGGGCCTGGGAGGTGGTGCCGACGCCTCCTTGGTGGACGTTCAGCGCGGCATGGGGGAACAAGGCGGAGTAGGGAGCATGGTCGAGGCAGAGGACGGCGGGATCGCCCGCGGCGGACGGCGGGCGGTTCGCCGGATGCGGGCCGGTGACGAGCGCGGCGCGACGGCCAAGCTGGCGCGCGGCGGCGAGCGCCAGCTCGTAGAAATCGCCCGCGGCCTTCACCGCCGAGGAGCCGAGCGCGAAGACGAGCGGCGGCGGCCCCGCGTCGAGGAAGCGCGCGAGGTCCGGCGGGGCCGCCTCGTCGCCGTCGAAGAACGGAAAACCGGTGGCAACCGTGCGCGGCG